>NZ_JBYTBO010000018.1:0-131915 GCF_058789255.1 Pseudomonas sp. FW215-R2 | reverse complement strand
GAGGTTGGGGGAGGGGGTGGTGTTGCCGGACCTTACTAGGCAATGATTTTGTAGGCTCGAATTCGTTATTTTTGCCGCTTGGCTGAATGTCAGTATAAGTGCCTCCAGAAGCAGGGAGCTCAGGAGCAAATGAGTGCTTGTAGTCGCTACTGGGCTGATGCAGGGTGGTCGAGAATGTCCACTATCGCCCAATAGCAGGCTGTGATCCCTCTAAAAATCTGCCCACTTTTGGGGCGGTACGATCAAGAGCGTCCGGCGCAAGGTGGTTGAAAACTCGAGGCTTACCTGACACACATAAGATTAATACCCCCCCCGGATCGGAACAACGCAATGCCAATAGCGTCTATTCTCGTAGTCGTCATGGGCCAATATATATCACCCCGATTCCAGCTGGTCACTTTCGATAGTGACTACGCAGGAGGCGGCATGTCTTGGATCGCCTTGAGCTTCTCTATGTCCCGTCCAATTATTTTCTTCGCACACTCCAAGCAGTAGTGATCCCAGCTCCGGCCGTTTCTGACCTTCAGGCGCACATCGCCCTTCTCGATACGGTGCTTGGCACTGGCTTGACAGTTATGGGCCTTGCCAGCGGTGTCTATTTCGACATGGGTAACGAGCGACTTAATTGCCACCGAACACCTCCGTTACGGCGGTCGCGAGGATGCCGTCAAATCCTTGGTCAATCCGCTCGTGCATCTCGCGCGAGAACTCGTGCCGTTGCCCCGTTCCCATACCGACAAAGGTATTCACCTGATTGTTGATAGCAGCAATCATCACAATCAAGTTCGTCCTACCCAAACGACGCGTGTCAAGCTCGTGACCATTCGGGTTGATGCCCTGTTCGCCGAGAATCCGTCCAGCTGCCGTTCGAACTCGAATCGGAAGCCCGCCACGCATCGCTTGACGCTCGCGTACACGAGTTGTCGGCAGTGGCTGCAGGGTCTGGTAAGCAGCCGTAACGTCATTTGCGGTATAGCCGCGCTCCTGCAGCACGCGAAGGGCCGCCAGTGCTTCATCGTCCAGCAAAAGTGGAATTTCCTCGACGTGCACTTCGGACTGGCTGCGCACCTCCACGCCGTCCAAGTCATGGGGGATCGGCTCCACCTGTCGCTCGACGGGAGCATGATCTGGATCGACTTCCTCCACGGGCAGTAACTGGTCGAAATAGTCGCGGTCGGCTTCGCTGAATTCCTGGAAGTCAGCCCAGCGTCTGGCGATGTTCGCGCCGGCATGGAACACGACGACGCCTTGGTTGAGGACGTGGCCGGGAGCGTTCTGCCGAATGACGCGCATGATGCGGCCGACGAACTGCACGAACGGGGACAGGTTGCTGAAGATGCTAAACACGGCGGCCACAGACAGGTACGGATGGTCGAACCCTTCGCCGAGCTTGCGCACCTGGACGATCACGTCGAGCTGGTGGCTTTCCAGCCTCTGCATCACTCTCTGGTTCGCCGGCGCGTTCTCTCGCGAATGCACGTAGCTAGCGAGCAGGCCCCTCGCGACGTAGGCTTCGACGACTTGCCGGCAGTGCTCGTAGTTGAGAGTTGAGGCGATAATCTTCAGTCGGACCTCGCCAGTTTCCTCACGCAGCCGGCGTAGCTCACGGATAGACGCATCCACGATGGTGTTCAGCGTTTCGGTAGAAGTTACGATGCTGCGCCGGAAATCGGCGTCTTCCTCGCCCAGCCTGCGCACCTCGGCAAGCCCTACCTCAATCTCCTGACCGTCTTCGCGGCGCACGTAACGGAGTGTGCGCGGGTTCAGTTGCAAGGCCTTAAGGCGTTTGACGTAGCCTTCGCGGATCGCTTCGAAGATAGGGTACGTGTAGATGACGCGCCCCTCCATGAGTTGACCATCGGCGCGCATCGGCGTCGCGCTGAAGTTGACGATCTGCGCTTCGGGAAACTGAGCCTTGAGGGCCTGCCAGCTCTCGGCTACGCCGTGGTGACCCTCGTCGACCAGAATCAAGTCGAAGAAGTCGGCCGGAAGTTGACGCAGCCAGCGGTTTGACTCGCCGCCCTGGAGCTGCTGAATATTAGTAATGACGACGTGCGCCTCGTCCAAGTCTGCCCTGTTGGTCGTCGTCCCTCGGATTTCGACAGATTCAGGATAGGGCGCACCGGCGAGCACCGCGCACTTCTGGTAGAACATATTGGGATTGGACGGGTCGAAATCGCTGGCCAACTGCTGAGCGATGGCCAAGCCTGGCGCGACCACCAGCGTCCGCCGCGAGCGGAAGGCAAAGGGCGTTATCGTGATGCTCCCGGACTTGCCACACCCGACCGGCAATATGACCGCGAACTCACGCTCTTCGCCACCCGCCTCGAAAATCTCGTTCAGGGCGAGGAAAACACCCTTCTGGGGCATGCGGATACGTTCGTTGTTCTCGATGTGTGGCTCGCGGTCCTGGAATGGGTTTGTCATGAAGGGTCCTTCCGTTAGGGGGGAGAGGGCTAAGTCACAACGGCCGAGCTGATCATAGAAAATACCGCCCCAAGTGGCGTTTTTCAGATCCAGAAGCCACAGACTCGGTCGCTCACTGCCGCCCGACACAGGGCGTGACAGCCTTTACGTTCTGGCCTGGTTGCAGAGCTTTGAACATCGACGCGTACATTGCGGTATGTGATGTCCGCTTTTGGCCAAAAGCTGCCATCGGATGTGAATGTAGCTCAACGCACGCAAGTCAGCTGGCTCAATGAGGAAATGGATCTATTTAGGAGAGGTTTCCAGATAGGAGGGACGGATTAGTTTTCCAAAAATAGATCTGTCCCGTCTGTCGCGCAGCCGAGGGAAGGTGCGCGGCCGGCTAAATTTGTTACGCGGGGCTATCGCTTTTTCCTCAGTCAACGCAATAAACTGGTTCACATAATTTACGCTAACATCGCAGGTTAAGGAAAACAATGAGCTCTATATATGGAACACTACTGTCTTCAATGCGGTTCAGACCATCAGAGGTCGTGGATCGGAATACTCTCCTGCTCGAAGCAGAAAGTGATAGAGGTCGACTTCTATTTTGTCCCGCCTTCCGGCGTTTACAGCAAAAAGCACAAGTGTTTTCCATGGAGCCAAATGCGGCGGTCAGGAGTAGACTTACTCACTCTATTGAGGTTGCGCAGACAGGTCGATATATAGCGGATCAGATATCTCTAAAACTCTTAGAGGCAAATCTGGCTTCAAGGGATGAGTGTGCAGCTTTAATTGTGTTTGTTGAAACTGCTTGCTTGATGCATGACATTGGCAATCCTCCTTTTGGGCACTTCGGCGAGTCTGCGATATCCGAGTGGTTCAGAGAAAATGGAAAGCTGTTGTTTGAAGAAGCAAACAAGGATAACGGCTTATATGTCAATGAGGCCCAAACGGCAGCGGCCATTGCGGACTTTTTAGAGTTCGATGGAAATCCCCAAGGCATTCGCGTGGTTACAAAGCTTCAAAGGAATACTGATCAATTTGGTTTGAACCTAACTAAAACAACGATCGCAGCCTACCTTAAATACGTCCGAGGAAATAAGCAGAGTTACAGGCCAATTGACTCTCCGTTCACCAAAAAGTGTGGATATTTTTCCACTGAGGAACAGATTGTTTTAGATGTTTGGAGTGAGCTAAATTACAATTCGCCGCAGCGTTTTCCTTTGGCATACATAATGGAAGCCGCCGATGATATTGCTTACTGTATTAGCGATTTGGAGGATTCGATAGAGAAGGGGCTTTTAGTTAAATCAATAGCTTTTGACGAAATTCGCAATGATTGGCTTGATGAGGGGGTAGAAGGTCAAGAATCGGACCGGATAGATGAGATATTACGTTGCGCAGCTGCAGGTGAAAGAAGCGATGGAAGGAAATTCACATTCACTGATTTCAGAACGTCATTAAACAGGCTTCTCGTGGAGTTTGCTGCAAATCAATACATGGAGTTTCACGACCGCATTCTCAGTGGCCAGCTACCCTCATTAATTCCTGCCGAATCGCCGGCTGGAAAAGTCTTGGACGCTCTCAAGGGCTATTGCCGCAAAAAAGTTTACTGTCACGAAAGTGTTCAGAGAATAGAGTTGGCTGGTTATAGAGCAATATATGGGCTGCTTGATCATTTTTCCTGTCTGCTAGTCGCAGGGACTGCGCGCTTTCATGCTGCGTTGGAATACAAGACTAAAGACAGTAAGGGGCGATCCATTATAATTGAAAACAAGTTGCTTACGTTATTTCCTAAGAACTACATTCAAGTTTATAAGGAGCAGCTTGAAAGGATTCAGAGTATTCCTGGGTATACTCTCGCGGATGAATGGGTTTTGCGTGCTCATCTTATAACTGATTTTATTTCTGGAATGACTGATGATTTCGCAACGACGTCATATCAAAATCTTTCCGGCATGAGGATCTAGAGTTGTTAAGGGTAGAGGATCATCCCTATTGGCATGTAAGGTCAGTCATTGCCGCTAACCAGTCGGTGATCAAGTCAGTGGAGCTTAGTTATTACACGTATGTTGCTCGATCTGTGTTTGATGATCGCCAGGTTTTTTTGATGAGGCCCTCAGAATTTTTAGATGTCGGTCTTATTGAAGATATTTTTCGACACTGTCCAAGAGAGATGGAGGTCGCAGTACATTCCAGGCTGTTGATGACGAGCGGTGATATTCTCCATATTCCCATGATCGATATGTCGACTGGTTCAGTCGCGCAGCTTCATAAATTGAAACCAATCATCGGCCAAAAATTTTTTGATTTTACATGGTATAAAAGTGGTCGTTCTTATCACGGATATGGTAAGACTTTAATCAATGAAAGGACTTGGTGCTCATTTATGGGGGAGCTATTGTTGGTTAATCAGATAGGACGACCTCACACGGTAGACCCACGATGGATTGGTCATAGACTTATTTCTGGATATTCCGCGCTTAGATGGAGCAAAAATACGCAGCAGTACTTAGATTTTCCTCGGAAGTTGTCCTGAATAAAATTCGCATATGTCTGCTAACTCCTAGTAAGGTTTTCGGTTAGCATTTACGGAACTCTTCCCTAGCCAGCATGGATAAAGGGACGGGTCTATTTTGTGGGGCGTGACGCAATGATGCCTCGATAAACACAATTGTTTAAAAAGACATTTCAAAACACTCTCCCAGGCTACACATCCTTGCGCCTTTGCCTACAGCTAAGCCAGAATCCGCCGGCTTGTGCGCTTTGGGGTCGGATTCTATTGTGGTCCGGTCGCTGACGAATCAGCGATCGGGTTTGGTAGCCCGGCTTAGACTTGGCGTATAGCGTCACCCGATACAGGCCTTTTTGGGGCTGTGTATTTATGGTGGCCATGCGCAGGGCGTCTTCGGGCGCGCCGGTTTTCCAAGTCACCGGTCTACCAACCTTCGTATGGCCACCACCCCTTCGTTTGGTAGCGAAAGATGATGGCTCCTTTTCTATGATTTGGAGATTTACCCATGATCAAACCAACACCCAACCCGCCCGAAACCGACTCGGTTTCCCCCTACGAATCCATCGATTCCAGAAAACTCCACGAAGCCGCCGACCGCGCGCTCGACCATTACCTCTGTCCGCCCGGCTCCACGCCGCCCCCACGTAGAACCCGCGGGATGTATGCCGTGACGGCGGACAATAAAAACGAAGAATTGCTGATTGATGCCAGTGAAACACTCGCTTCGGCCCAAACCATTGCTCAGAACATCGCCAGTCTGGTGCCGGCTTCGCAGCGTCGGGCGTTGGTGGGCATTGCGCAGTTGATCATGCTCGGGGAGTTGGCGGTGAATCGGGCGTTGGATAATTTGCAATTGCCGGTGAAGCAGACCTCGGGATCACCTGCTGACTAAGCTGGTGTCAGTTCTGGCGCCTTCGCGAGCAAGTCGAATCGTTGCGCCGTAGCTTCCACAGGGATTTATGTTGATCACAGATATTGTGTTGGGCGCTGAAATCTGTGGGAGCTGGGCTGGCAGCAAAAAATGGGGGCTGATTTACTTTCTGGCATTCAATCAGTCTCCTTTCATGCTAGAACCCTTCAGCCTCTACCACCGGCGCCAACGGAATGAAAAAGCTTCTAATCGCAGCGATCCTCGTCGTAACGGCGGAGCTCTACGTCGGCTACTACGAAGCCCTTGAGGACGGGGATATCGAGACCATTGTCTTCATCAAAAAGCACCCGACGTTTCAGATGAAGTTCTACAACATCCACGCGAACGATGGAGAGATCAGGAAGGTAGAACGCCTGACGGCAGAGGAGCGGGGGTGGATTATTGATTACTGCAGGTATCGCTTGGGAATCGACACTGACCTGAAGAATCAGGATGACGTCGAGATGTGCCGCAAAAAATAGAAATGCTCATATGGCCAAGGTCGTCAGTTACACCTGACAACCTCGGCCATTTTCTTTCCGGCTATTGAGCGACAGCGATCAGCCGCTTACGTCTTCACCTCAACATGATCCAACGCCTGATTCACCGCCAGCCCCGCGACCATCACCACTTGCGCGATGCCCAGCGCCGTTTTTCGGTGGCCGGGTTCGAGGATCGCGGCGAAGTTGCTGAGCATTTCGCTGGCGGAGTCGAGGGATTCGCTGGCGTTGGCCAGGAGGGATTCGCTGTTGTAGGCGGGGTTTGCCAGGAACATGGGGTCGTGTTTGGTGTGGCTGCCCATGATGCGTTGTTGTGGGGTGAGGTAGTGGTCGAGGGCGCGTTCGGCGGCTTCGTTGAGGGTTCGGGAGTCGGGGAATTGGTAGGGGGAAACCGGGTCGGTTTCTGGTGGGTTTGGTGTTGGCTTGATCATTGATGTAACTCCAGTACTGATTGAATTGGAGTCAACCACTCTCGCTACCAAACGAGGGGGTGGCGACCATACGCAGGTTGGTAGACCGGAGCACTGGAACCGGCGCTTCCGAAGAAGCCCTGAGCATGGCCACCATAAATCCAGTCGCACGAATGCAACTGCATGAGGTGACGCAATGCGTCAGCGCTGCGGGCTACCAAACCCGATCACTGGTTTTCAGTGACCATGGAACGATAAGACCCGCGTACTAGACGCACAAGCCGGCGGATTCTGGCGTAGTCGTAGGTAATGACGCAAGGTTGTGTAGCCTTGGGGAAGTAACGGTTGGTGTCTTTTAAACGGGGTTTTGGGAGGGGGTAAACGGGTGGGTTGAAGAGCGGCCCTCACCCCAGCCCTCTCCCGGAGGGAGAGGGGGCCGACCGAGGTGTCTTGCGCTCTACATCGACCTGAGAGATCGAGTTGATTATGGATTCAACGCAGTATGCGCAAGTTGGTTTAGATCTTTAGGTGGGTATCGGAAATGTCCCACGGCTGATTCATATACGTCTGAGCTGTCCGACGTTTCGGGACGGTTTAGGGCTAGGGATTTTCAGGACGGCTGAGCAACGTCTCCAGCCTCGCCAGCGGCGGCGCATCCTGGTTGCGATCAAAGACCTGGAGGCCGACCTTGAGCAAGCGGCCGTTTTCCGCTGCGGAGATGATCTGCTCGCAGCGCAGCATCAACCGCCCCTGATCGCAGTCCTGCGCTTTCATGCCCATCGGCAACTTGCCCTCCAACCGCAATTCCGCCATCCGACTCTGCGCCGCAATCATCGCAATCGAACGATCCCGCAAAACCCCGCTGCTCTGCGTCATCAACCCCGCCACGCGCACGGCGGCGGACATGGCGACGGCGATGATCGCCAGCGCGACGAGCACTTCAATCAGGGTGAATCCGGCTTGCGGGGAGGGGGTACGCATCGGGGTCTCGGGCGGTCGGGCAGCCCTTGACGCTAACGCCCGTGCTTGACGGCTTGACGACGAAAACACCCGAGGATTTTCAACATCCCTGACATATCTTCTTGCAACACTGCGCGTCGAATCGAATCAAGCCAGGGAATGACGAGATGGATATCGCGCAATTCAAACAGCCCAATCGACCGAGCCGGATGCCCCGTGGGCAGCAGGGTTTTACGCTGATCGAGATCATGGTGGTCGTGGTGATTCTCGGGATTCTGGCGGCGATGGTGGTGCCCAAGGTGCTCGACCGGCCGGATCAGGCGCGGGCCACGGCGGCGAAGCAGGACATTGGCGGGTTGATGCAGGCGCTGAAGCTGTATCGCCTCGATCACGGCACTTACCCGAGCCAGAGCCAGGGTCTGAAAGTGCTGGTGGAGCGGCCGGCCGATGCGAAGAACACCAACTGGCGCTCGTACCTGGAGCGCCTGCCGAATGACCCGTGGGGTCGTCCTTATCAGTACCTCAATCCCGGTGCCAACGGCGAGATCGACATCTTTTCCCTCGGCGCCGACGGCCAGCCTGACGGCGACGGCGTGAATGCCGACATCGGTTCCTGGCAGTTGTAAGGCCGGTCATGAACAGCCAATCGAACCAGCAGGGGATGGCGATCATCAGTGCGCTGCTGATCGCGGCGGTGGTCGCGGTGATTGCCGCCGGCATGCTGACCCGCCAGAGCGTTTCGACCCGGGCGCTGGAAGCCGAACAACTGCGGGTGCAGGGCCGTTGGCTGTTGCACGGCGGGTTGGAGATCAGCCGGCAATTGTTGTGGGACGCCCGGCAGCGCGATCCGCTGACCCGACTCGATCAACCCTGGGCGCAGCGGTTGAACACCCAGGGTTTCGAAGGGCGGCTGGAGGACGAGCAGGGCAAGTTCAACCTGCGCAATCTGGTGGCCAACGAGCGGATCGATGACGCGCAGGTGCAGGCGTTCGAGCGCTTGTGCGAGTTGATCGGTGTCAGCAGCGGCTTGAGCCGGCGTATCAGTCAGCGGGTGATCGGCTCTTATCCGCACCTGTTGAATGCCCAAGTGGTGGACAAGCCTGTGGCGAAAAACACCTTCGACAGCGGGCGCGCCACGTCGCCGTCCGCTTCGCGCCAACCGCAATCGCCGACCTTGCCGATGCTGCGCACGCTTGACGATTTGCGCAGTGTCGACGGGGTCAACGATGCGGTGTTGGCGAAACTCGCGCCGTACCTGACGGTGATTCCGGCGACCACCTGGCTCAACGGCAACACCGCCACGGCGCCAGTGCTGGCGGCTTATGTGCCGGGGCTGTCGCTGGAGCGGGCGCAGGCGTTGATCAATGAGCGCGACGCCGGGCGCTGGTTTATCAATCGCGGGGATTTCGTCAATCGCCTGCGACTGCCGCAATTGGAGATCACCAGCGTCAAGGTCGGCATCACCAGCGACTGGTTCCGACTGCGCGGGCAGGCGCGGCGGGATCAGCGGCGGGTCAGCCTCGACGCGTTGCTGCATCGCAGTCAGGATCGGTTGCCGCAAGTGATCTGGTCGCGGGTGGGCGTATGAGCCAGTTGCGCGTGAGTTTGCCGCCGCTGGCGGAGCTGAGTCTCGACAGTGAAGTGGATTGTGTTTGGCTGGATCGTCAGGGGCAGGTCACTCGCCAGGAACGCGTGCGGGTTGGCGCGCTGCCGAAGCAACCGCTGGTGTGCTTTCTGCACCCGTCGGACAGCCTGCTGGCGAGCATTGATCTGCCGCCGCTGCCTGCGAACAAAACCGCTGCGGCGGTGCAATGTGCGGCGCAGGCCTTGATGCTGGGCGACAGCGCCGAGATGCACATCGCCCACAGCACTCGCAATGAAAGCGGCCAGGTGCAGATTGCCTGGGTAGCACGCAAGGATTTGCAGCACCTCGGGCAGTTCGGCCTGAACCTCAAAGGCCTGTACCCGGCGGCCTACAGTTTGCCGGTGATGGCGGGCGGCGTCGGTTGCCTGCACGACGATCATCTGTTGCTACGCCACGGCCCGAATGCGGCGCAGGTGCAGCCGATGATCGACGAAGCGTGGCTGCTGGAAACCGGTCTGCCGGCGCACTGGATCGGTGAAGGTGCACCCGAAGCGGTGCAATCGATATTGGCCGATATGCAGCGAAACACCGGCCCGTTGCCGAACTGGGGCCTGCACGGCGGCCTTCAGCAACCGGGCACCGAACATCGCGGCTGGGGCAGGGCGCTCGGTTGCTGTGCGCTGGCGCTGGCGGTGTGGGTGATCGGTTTGAACCTGTACGCCGCCCGCGAGGCCGGGCAGGGCCAGCAGCTCAAGGCGCAGATGGCGCAACGGGTGAAGCAGGCATTTCCCGAGTTGCCGGTGATCCTCAATCCGTTGCAACAGGCTCGTCAGCAAATCGCGGCGCGCCAGCAAGGCGCGGTGGATGCGCCGGGGCAGGATTTCACGCGACTGGTGTCGCAGGCCGGCAGTGGCATGCCGTCCATGGCGGGCACGGTGCAGCGGCTGGAATTCGTCGACGGCGCGCTGCAATTGAGTCTGCTGCCCGAGGCCCGGCGTTCGGGCAACGACAAGGACTGGCAAGGCACGCTGGCCCAGGCCGGCATCAGCATCAGCCCGAACGACGACGGCTGGGTCCTGCGCCCGGCCGGCGAGGCGACCGCCGCCACCGACAACGACGACAGCAGCGGAGCCGAAGATGAATAGCCCATCGTTTGCGAAATACCGCGCTGGTTGGCAGCGCTTCAATGCTCAGTTGCAGGCTCGTTGGCAGCCATTGGCCGTGCGGGAAAAACGCATGGTCGGCGGCATGGCGGCGCTGTTGCTGGGGCTGTTCGTGTGGGTGGCGTTGATTCAGCCGCCGCTGAAGAAGATCGCCGCCTCGCAAGTCGAAACGCCAAAACTGCGCGCCCAGGCTGAAGCGCTGGAAGTGCTGTTGCGCGACGTCAGCGTGCGCCCCGACGGGCAAAACCTGGAGCAGTCGCTGCAACAGACCTTGCAGGCCAGCGGACTGGGCGGCCATTACCAATTGGCGGCCGCGTCTGCCGGTTGGCAGTTGACCTTCGATGCGGCACCGGCCGACGCCGTGCTCGACTGGCTGCTGAGCCAACCCCGGAATTTTTCACTGCAAGTGGTCGAGGCTCGTCTGCAACGCGCAGACGACGCCGCGACCGATGACACGGCCGGCACTCTGTCGGGCACCGTACGCATGGATCAGGCGCTGGGCGCTAAGGAAGCTTCATGAAGGGGTCAGGGTCCAAACGCATGGCGCTGCCGATGCTGTTGATGGCATTGAGCGCGTGCAGCAACACCACGCCACCGAATCAACCGCCGCTGCTGGTGGACAGCGAACTCGGCCGGCCGCTGGCCAACACCCAGCGCAGTGGCGACGCGGTGCTCGACCGCGAGCGCGCGCAGGCCCAGGTCAAACCGGCGCCGAAGCAGTTGCACAACATCACCGAACGCGCTCGCAGTGGCGGCTCGGCGCGGGGCACGACGTTGCCGGCCAATCCGTTGGGCGATCAACCGGTGACGCTGAATTTTGTCGATGCGGATATTCAAGCGGTGGTGCGGGCGTTGTCGCGCTCCACCGGTCAGCAGTTTCTGGTCGATCCTCGGGTCAAGGGCAACCTGACGCTGGTGTCCGAAGGGCAGGTGCCGGCGCATCAGGCTTACGACATGTTGCTGGCGGCGCTGCGCATGCAGGGTTTCAGCGTGGTGGACGTCGGTGGTGTGGCGCAGGTGGTGCCGGAGGCCGACGCCAAGTTGCTCGGCGGGCCGATCTACAGCGCTGACAAACCGGCCGGCAACGGCATGCTCACCCGCACGTTCCGCCTGCAATACGAGAACGCGGTGAACCTGATCCCGGTGCTGCGCCCGATCGTGTCCCCGAACAATCCGATCAACGCCTATCCGGGCAACAACACCATTGTTGTCACCGATTACGCCGAGAACCTCACGCGAGTCGCGCAACTGATTCAGGGCATTGACACCCCGACCGCCATCGACACCGACGTGGTGCAGATCCAGAACGGCATCGCCGCCGACATCGCGCCGATGGTCGCCGACTTGCTCGACGCGCCGGGCAACGATCCAACGCAGAAAATCGCGGTGATCGGCGACCCGCGCTCCAACACCATCATCATCCGCGCCGGCAGCCCCGAGCGCACGGAGCTGGCGCGCAACCTGATCTACAAACTCGACAACGCGCAAAGCAACCCGAGCAACCTGCACGTGGTTTACCTGCGCAACGCTCAGGCCGGCAAACTGGCGCAGGCCTTGCGCGGTTTGTTGACCGGCGAGAGCGACAGCGGCACCAGCGACAGTGCGCGTTCGGTGCTCAGCGCGATGGGTAGCTCCACCAATTCGGGCAGCGGTCAAAACGGCCAGAGTGGCACGCAAACCACCGGCAGCACCTCGACCACCAACAACGGCAGCACCGGCGGCAGCTACGCCCAGGGCAGCAGCGCCACCAGTGGCAGCAGCAACGCGCAAAGCAGCGAACAGAACGTTGCCTTCAGCGCTGGCGGCGTGACCATTCAAGCGGACGCGACCACCAACACCTTGCTGATTTCTGCGCCGGAACCGCTATATCGCAACCTGCGCGAAGTCATCGATCTTCTGGACCAGCGCCGCGCGCAAGTGGTGATCGAAAGCCTGATCGTCGAAGTCGGCGAGGACGATGCCAGCGAATTCGGCGTGCAATGGCAGACCGGCAATCTGGCCGGAAATGGCGTGATCGGCGGCGCCAACCTTGGCGGCTCGGGGATCAACGTCAACGGCAAGACCAGTGTCGACGTGTTGCCCAAAGGGCTCAACCTCGGCTACGTCAACGGCACCGTCGATATCCCCGGTATCGGCAAGATTCTCGACCTGAAAGTGCTGGCCCGGGCGCTGAAGAGCAAGGGCGGCACCAACGTGCTGTCGACGCCGAACCTGCTGACCCTGGACAACGAAGCCGCGAGCATTTTTGTCGGTCAGACCATTCCGTTTGTCAGCGGCAGCTACGTCACCGGCGGCGGGGGCACCAGCAACAACCCGTTCCAGACCGTGACCCGCGAAGAAGTCGGTTTGAAGCTCAACGTTCGGCCGCAGATTTCCGAGGGCGGCACGGTGAAGCTCGACATCTATCAGGAAGTCAGCAGCATCGACGAACGTGCCTCGGCGGCTTCGACTTCGGCGGGGATCGTCACCAGCAAACGCGCGATCGACACCAGCATCTTGCTCGACGACGGCCAGATCATGGTGCTCGGCGGTCTGCTGCAGGACGGCTACAGCCAGAGCAACGACGCAGTGCCTTGGTTGTCGACGATTCCGGGGATCGGCGCGCTGTTTCGCAACGAGCGCCGCTCGATCACCAAGACCAACCTGATGGTGTTCCTGCGCCCGTACATCATTCGCGACAGCGCGGCGGGGCGCAGCATCACGCTTAACCGCTACGACTTCATGCGCCGCGCTCAGGGCGGTCTGCAACCGGAACGCAGCTGGGCGATGCCGGACATGCAGGCGCCGCAATTGCCGACCGCTGCGCAGGGCGTGCCGGCGTCGCTGCCGGGGACGGGTCCGCGCGCGACCATCAAAGCGGTGCCGCTGCAATGAGCGCATTGCCCTACGCCTGGGCCAAGGCGCAGCGAATTCTGCTGCGCGACGGCGTGCTGACGGTGTGCCCGTCGACACCAGGCTGGTCGATCAGCGAAGTACGCCGGCAGTTCGGCGCGACGAGGCTTGAGCGGGTACGCGATGACGAACTCGACGGCTTGCTCGCCACGGCCTACGCCGATACCGGCAGCGCAGCAGCGGTGGTGGGGGCGGCGGAAAACGAAGTCGACCTCGACCGCCTGATGCAGGACATGCCGGAAATCACCGACCTGCTCGACACCCAGGACGGCGCGCCGGTGATCCGCATGATCAACGCCTTGCTCACGCAAGCAGCGCGGGATGAGGCCAGCGACATTCACATCGAACCGTTCGAAACCCATTCGGTGGTGCGCTACCGGGTCGACGGTACGCTGCGCGACGTGGTCTCACCGCGCAAGGCGTTGCACGGTGCGCTGGTGTCGCGGATCAAGATCATGGCGCAGCTCGATATCGCCGAAAAACGCTTGCCGCAGGACGGGCGCATTGCGTTGCGCGTGGCCGGGCGGCCGATTGATATTCGCGTCTCCACTGTGCCCACCGGTCACGGCGAACGGGTGGTGATGCGTCTGCTGGACAAACAGGCCGGGCGTTTGCATCTGGAAACGTTGGGCATGGATGCGCAGGTGCTGGCCAAACTCGATCACCTGATCCGCCAGCCCCACGGCATCGTGCTGGTCACCGGCCCGACGGGCAGCGGCAAAACCACGAGCCTGTATGCGGCACTGGCGCGGCTCGATGCGAGCACCAGCAACATCCTCACCGTGGAAGACCCGGTGGAATACGACTTGCCGGGCATCAGCCAGATTCAGGTCAACGCGAAGATCGACATGACCTTCGCCCTCGCGCTACGCGCCATTCTGCGCCAGGACCCGGACATCATCATGATCGGCGAAATCCGCGACCTCGAAACCGCGCAGATTGCAGTGCAGGCTTCGCTGACCGGTCACCTGGTGCTCGCGACCCTGCACACCAACGACGCGGTGTCGGCGGTCAACCGCTTGGTCGACATGGGCGTCGAGCCGTTTCTGCTGGCCTCGTCGATGCTCGGGGTGTTGGCCCAGCGGCTGGTGCGGCGGCTGTGCAATCAGTGCAAACAGGAAGACCCGGCGACGCCCGGCACCTGGCGTCCGGTCGGTTGTGCGGCGTGCAATCACACCGGTTACAGCGGCCGAACCGGCATTCACGAATTGTTCTGCATCGACGACGACATCCGCACCCTGATTCACCAAGGGGCAGGGGAGCAGGCCTTGCGCGCAGCGGCGAGCAAGGCCGGGATGTTCAGCCTGCGCGAGGACGGCGAGCGCTGGATTCGCAGCGGTGCCACGGCGCCGGAAGAAATCCTTCGTGTGACACGGGACGCCTGATGAATCGCTATCGTTTTGAGGCCGCCGATGCCAGCGGCAAGATCGAATCCGGGCATCTGGAAGCGGAGAGTCAGGGCGCCGCGTTTGGCGTGCTGCGCGGTCGTGGCTTGACGGCGTTGTCGGTGGAGAAGGAAAGCAACGTCTCCCAGCATGGCGGCGGTGGCTTGTTCAGCGCCAAACTCTCGGACAACGATCTGGCGTGGGCCACGCGGCAACTGTCGAGCCTGCTCGGCGCCAGCCTGCCATTGGAAGCGGCCTTGAGCGCCACCGTCGAACAGGCCGAGAAAAAGCACATCGCTCACACCCTCAGCGCCGTGCGCGCAGACGTGCGCAGCGGCATGCGCTTGGCCGAAGCACTGGCGGCGCGGCCACGGGATTTTCCGGAGATTTACCGGGCGCTGATTGCGGCGGGCGAGGAGTCCGGTGATCTGGCCCAGGTGATGGAGCGGCTGGCGGATTACATCGAGGAACGCAACAACCTGCGCGGCAAGATTCTCACCGCGTTCATCTATCCGGGCGTGGTTGGGCTGGTATCAATCGGCATCGTGATTTTCCTGCTCAGCTACGTGGTGCCGCAGGTGGTCAGTGCGTTTTCCCAGGCGCGGCAGGATCTGCCGGGGCTGACGCTGGCGATGCTCAATGCCAGTGATTTCATCCGGGCGTGGGGCTGGTTGTGCGCAGGCGTCATGGCCGGTGCGTTCTGGAGCTGGCGTCTGTATCTGCGTAATCCGGCGGCGCGCTTGAGTTGGCATCATCGGGTGCTGAAGTTGCCGCTGATCGGGCGGTTTGTGCTGGGACTGAACACCGCACGGTTCGCCTCGACGCTGGCGATTCTCGGCGGCGCTGGCGTGCCGTTGTTGCGGGCACTGGAGGCGGCGCGGCAGACCTTGTCGAATGATCGTCTGAGCCTGAGCGTCAACGAAGCCACCGCCAAGGTGCGCGAGGGCGTGAACCTGGCGGCCGCGCTGAAAGTGGAGAACGTGTTCCCACCGGTGCTGATTCACCTGATCGCCAGCGGCGAAAAAACCGGCGCGCTGCCACCGATGCTGGAACGTGCGGCGCAAACCCTGTCCCGTGATATCGAGCGCCGGGCGATGGGCATGACTGCGTTGCTGGAGCCGTTGATGATCGTGGTGATGGGCGGGGTGGTTTTGGTGATTGTGATGGCGGTGTTGCTGCCGATCATCGAGATCAACCAACTCGTGCAGTAGTTTTCTCAACTTTTTTTACCGGTGCCGGATCTCACCCGAGCGCCAAAAACAGCATCCTCGGGTTCTCCTTTCTGTCATCTGCAACGGCCCTTCAAGGGCTGTGGCCGATTCCCTCGAAAAGCTTGTCTTAGACACGCCGGATAACCAGCAGAACACCCGAGTAAATCCCTCGAAAATCAGCCTGCACCTCCCGAGGTTTTTTCCTTTATCTGTCACCGGAAACTGCGAATTTCTCAGTGCGACTTAACCACGGACCCCGCTTGCGAAGGTCAGCGGTGAGTCCTCCCAGTGTCATGCAAGCAATCCGAAAACCTGTGTTCCCAACCTAGTTGAAAAGGAGATTCTTCATGTTCAAGCGCACTCTGATCGCAGCTTCCCTGACCGTCGCTGCCCTGGCTTCCGCCCAGGCCATGGCCGCCAACGTAACCGGTGGTGGTGCGACTCTGCCTGCCGCTCTGTACAAAGGTTCTGCCAACAGCATCCTGCCAGCCAACTTCAGCTACCTGGGCACAGGCAGCGGCGTGGGTAAAGTGGCTTTCCTGACCAACGATTCGACGCAGTTCAAAACCACCGGTACGGTTCACTTCGCTGGCAGCGACTCGGTGCTCAGCGCTACCGAAATCGGTAACTACAACACCGCTTACAGCACCACTTACGGCCCGCTGATCCAACTGCCTTCGGTCGCCACTTCGGTTGCCATTCCTTACAAAAAGACCGGCCAGACCGCTCTGAACCTGACCAGCGCTCAGCTGTGCGACGTGTTCTCGGGCACTGCCACCAAGTGGGGCGACCTGCTGAACAACTCTGACGCCACCCCGATTCGCGTTGTGTATCGCTCCACTTCCAGCGGCACTTCGGAAATCCTCACTCGCCACCTGAACGCGGTTTGCCCAACCAAGTTCGCCGTCACCACCACGTTCGCCAACACCCTGAAGCCAGCCGGCACTCCACTGCCAACCACTTTCGTAGGCGTAGTTAACACCTCTGACGTCGCTGCTGCCGTGAACGCTGTTGACGGTTCCATCGGCTACGTGGGTCCGGATGGCGTGAATGCCAACAGCAATGCCGTCGTTTCGCGCGTCAACGGTGTTCAGCCGACCACCGCAAACGTCACTACCGCATTGTCTTCGGCCACACTGCCAGTCAACCCGGCTGATCCAGCTCAGTGGGCTCCGGTTGTTGCCAACCCAGCCACCGGTTACCCAATTGCTGCCTACACCAACTTCATCTTCGGCCAGTGCTACAAGGATGCATCCGTGGCTGCTGACGTGAAGGCCTTCCTGACCACTCACTACAGCGTTCCAGGCAACACCGTTGCGACCGTGGCTCACGGCTTCAGCGTGGTTCCGACCAACTGGAAAAATGCTGTGACCGCCAACTTCATCACCAACTCCACCGGCAACAACCTGGACATCAACAACGCCAGCGTCTGCAACACTGTTGGCCGTCCTCTGTAAGGTTTCACTTCAAGTCAGCGGTTTGAATGGCAGCCCCTTTTGGGGCTGCCATTTTTTTTGCCGGAACCGCGCGCAATTACTCCCCCAACATGAAGTTTGTGTGACATCCGTTCGGTCGTGCCCCTTGCCAACCGCCTATGTCCTAACAGCAGGTGGTTGCCGACCTGCAGCTCTTAAAAGGATCTCGTAGTGATGCTCGCTCGCCCATCCCGTCGTCGTACCCACGTCCAGTCCTTCAAGCGTGATGCCATGGACCCGGCATTGTGGCTGCTCAAGCCGCTGGCTCAGGCGGTGGCGTTGTGTCTGGTGGCAGGCAGTGCGCACGCGCAAACGGCGTTCAGCTCGGGCTGGTTTGCCGCCAAGGGCGCCGCCCAGCAAGCCGCCGCTGCAAGGCCCGGCACCGGTGGGTTACCGGGAATGACGCCGCCATTGGCGCAGCAACAGAAAGCCAATCAGCAATTGCAACGTTCGATTCAGACGTTGAACAACACCGTGGCCGCGATTGCCGCGCAGCAAGCGGCTCAGGCTGCCGGGCGCTCGGCGGCGTTGGGTACGGTGCAGTTTGTGCCGGATGGTCTGGGCGAGGGCGGGTTGAAGGTCGATAACAGCCTTGCCCAGGGTTGGCAGAATGCCAAAGGCCCGCAGCAGTCCCAGGCCGATGGCAAGACTACGGTGAAGATCGAACAGACCGCCGACAAGGCGATTCTCAACTGGGAAACCTTCAACGTCGGCCGCAACACCACGGTCGAGTTTGCCCAGCAATCGAATTGGGCAGTGCTCAACCGGGTCAATGATCCGAGCGCCCGCGCCAGTCAGATTCAGGGGCAGATAAAGGGCGACGGCACGGTGATGTTGATCAACCGCAACGGCATCGTGTTCAGCGGCAGCAGCCAGGTCAACGTGCGTAACCTGGTGGCCGCTGCCGCCAATATCACCGACATCCAGTTCCGTGACCGCGGCTTGTACTTCGACAGCAACGCCAGTCAGCCGACCTTTACCGACGCTGCCGGCAAGGTACTGGTAGAGCGCGGCGCAGCGATTGCAACCCACGCGCCCGCGACGTCCACCGATGCCGGCGGCTATGCCTTGCTGCTGGGCAACGAGGTGCAGAACGACGGCAGCATCAACACCGCCAAAGGCCAGACCGTGCTCGGCGCCGGCGATCGTTTCTATATCCGCAAAGGCTCGGGTACCGAAGGCAACGGCTTCTCCACGACGTTCGGCAGTGAAGTCGTTCCGGGCTTCAAGGCTGGCAGCAGTGCCGGCAAGGTCAGCAACAGCGGTTTGATTCAGGCCGCCACGGGCGACATCACCCTGACCGGCCATGAGGTGCAGCAAAACGGTGTGCTGCTGGCCAGCACTTCGGTGGCAACGCGCGGCACCATCCACGTGCTCAACCCGGCCACCGACACCAACGGCAGCGTCACCCTGGGGCAGGGCAGCGCCACGGCGATCTTGCTCGACAGCAGCGATCTGACGGCACTCGACAGTCAGCACAAAGCCGCGCTGACCGGTGTCAACGCCAACAACAAGGTGCGCGGCGACCAGTCGCGTATCGAGGTGCAGAGCGGCGGCAGCGTCGAGTTCCAGAACGGCTCGATCACGCTTGCCACAGGCGGTCAGGTCGCCGTGACGGCAGGGCGTCGCAGCCTGGTGCGTGACGGCGCGATGATCGATGTGTCCGGCGCCATCGGCGTAAAAGTCGCGATGGAATCCAACAACATCAAAATCAACGTACAGGGCAACGAGCAGCGTGATGCGTCGGTCAACCGCGAGAGCGGTGCGCTGAACAGCAATGACGTGTGGGTCGATGTGCGCGAACTGGTGAATGTCCCCGCCGGCACCAACGGCTATGCCACGGACCGCTGGTACACCGCCGGCGGCTTGCTCGAAGTCGGCGGCTATCTGGGCACGCAGAACCACAGCATCGGTGAGTGGATGGCGCAAGGCGGCCGGGTCAGTTTCGCCGGCAATGATGTGGTCACCGAGCAAGGTTCGTTGATCAATCTGTCCGGCGGTACGCTGGATGTACAGAGCGGCGAGATTCGCCAGAGCTGGCTGCGCGGTGCCGACGGGCGTCTGTATGAAATCTCTCGAGCGCCGGGAGATATTCTTTACAGCGGTTTGTACAAAGGCTACGAGGACAGCAGCAAGCGCTGGGGCCAGACGAATTATTACTACAGCCCGCTGATCGCGCCGACCAAACGTGTCGAGTCGGGCTACACCGTGGGCCGCGATGCCGGGCAACTGGTGATTGCGACCAGCAGCGCCGTGCTCAACGGGCAAATGCTCGGCGAGGTGTATCAAGGTGAGCGCCAGACCCAGACACCGCGTGCTGTACTGGACGGTTATGAACAGTCTCAGACAGCCGTGGCGCGGCGTGCGCAACTGATCGTCGGCAGTTATGACCCGGCCTATGTTGCCTCCGCTGGCGGCCTGTTGTACGGCCTCAATCCAACGTTCGACCAGGTACGTATTGGCGGTGAGAAACCGGCCGATGGCAATGACCAGAATCTGCTCGCTTCAGTGTCCGAGGCGCGCAAAGGCAAACTGTTTCTCGATGCCGATCAACTCAACGGTTTCAGGCTGGGCGCTCTGAAAGTGTCTGCCAAAGACCTGATCGACGTTAACGATGCGCTCAAGGTCGATGCCGGCGGCGACATCACGCTGTACGCGCCGGATGTGCAGATCGATGCCGATCTCACGGCCCGCGGTGGCAGTGTGCGTTTGGGTAACGTGCTCAATCAGCTGCAGCTCAACAAGGTCACTGACACGAAGATTTCTGCCGCGACAGGGCACGCAACCCGCGTCACTGTGGCTGACGGTGTGCAACTGGATACGCGCGGTCTGTGGAGCAATCTGGGCACCAACCCGGATGACGGCAGCCACCTTGCGTATTTGAACGGTGGCCTGATTTCGATCCGCAGCAGTGGCGATATCGACGTCCAGGCCGGGAGCTTGCTGGATGTTTCGTCTGGCGCCGCTGTGCTGGCGAACGGCAAGACTCGCGGCGGGAAGGGTGGCAGTGTGACGCTGGAGTCCAGCGCCAACGCCGCGCCAGGTAACACACAGCTCATCCTTGATGGTGATGTGCGCGGATACGGTGTCACCGGGGGCGGCACGCTGCTGGTACAGGCCAACAAGGTCATGATCGGGCAGACCGACCAGACGCTGGCCGAACGCACCTTGCAACTGGCACC
Source organism: Pseudomonas sp. FW215-R2 (assembly GCF_058789255.1). Classification (NCBI taxonomy): domain Bacteria; kingdom Pseudomonadati; phylum Pseudomonadota; class Gammaproteobacteria; order Pseudomonadales; family Pseudomonadaceae; genus Pseudomonas; species Pseudomonas sp. FW215-R2. Next base: position 111,318 of record NZ_JBYTBO010000018.1, on the reverse strand, counting down.
GAACCTGTTCGGCAAGGGCTTCTCGGCGTACAGCATTATTGGTTTGAACGGCCTGGAGGTCGCCGACAACAGCGTGCTCGACGTCACGATGCCGGTCTATCGTTTCGCTGAAGCGGCGTCGAAACAGGTCAGCGGCGTCGATCCGCAGACGGCACTGGAGTTGTGGACGCCGACGCTGTTCCAGGAAAACCCGACCAAGGCTGTGTTGACTCAACGAGGTGGCGCCAGCCTGTCGTTGCAGGCTGGATCGAGCGAGGCCGGCCTGATCGATCCGCTCAAGTCCGCGTTGACGCTTGGCGCGGGTTCACGCATCAGCGTCGATCCCGGGCAACGGATCGGTCTGCGCGGGCCGGGGCAGATCACGGTGAATGGCGAACTGAACGCGTGGGGCGGCACCCTTGATATTCGCCAGCAGCAGTTCGGCTTGAGCGATCCGGCCGAGAATGCCCTGGAAGCCGCCAATCAAGCCCATAACCGTTCGATCTGGATTGGCGAACGCGCCGTGCTGGATGTGGCCGGTCGCGCGACCACGGCAGTCGATGCACTGGGACGTGTCTACGGCCAGGTCGGCAAGGGTGGCAGCATCATCATCGGCGGTGAAATCGATGCGAAGAAGGCCACCGCCACGTCGGCCGACGCTTATGTCATCGTGCGCAACGGTGCACGTCTTGACGCTTCTGGCACTCAGGCGGTGCTGGACATCGCCGGTCAGGGGCCGACCACGGTTGTCACGGATGGCGGCAAGATTTCCCTGAGTTCCTACAACGGCCTGTTTATCGACGGCGATCTGCGGGCGGCGGCGGGCGGTGCAGGTGCTGCCGGTGGTCGACTGGACATCGCACTGGAAACGCCGATCTACAATCCCAACCTGGCCACCAACGAGGTACGCCTGCCAAGGGAACTGATCATTGGCCAGGGTAAGGGCGAGCCGCTGTTGCCGGCGGATCTTGAGCCCGGTGAGGCAGACCGGCAGTTGGTCTACGGTCGCACGCGGCTGAGTGCCGATGCATTGATGACAGGCGGTTTCGATCATCTTGGCCTGTTGAGCAACGGCTTGATTTCCTTCGACGGCGATGTCGACCTGCATCTGAATCAGAGCTTGAGCCTGTATGCCGGCGCCGTGTCGCTGGCCGAAAACTCGAAAGGCACCGCGCGAATCAATCTGTCTGCACCTTACCTGCGAATGCTGGGCACGGGCGTCTATTACAGCTCCAACGCCGTCATCCGCCCAAGGGTCATGAATGCGCCGACACCGAACCTGTCGGCGGCGCAGTTCGTCGCCACGTCGAACCTGCTGGACATCGGCAACAGTCTGTCATTCGGTACGTCGGGTTCGATTGCGCAACTCAATGGCCCGGCCCGGCAGGTTGGTCGCCGTGGCTTCGCCCAGGTTTCTCTCGCCAGTTCGGGTGACATGCGGTTTCTTGCCTCCACCACTGGAACACAGTCCGAACTCTGGGCGGCGGGTGACTTGAGCCTCAGCGCGGCTCAGATCTACCCGGTGACTGGGGCGAGTGCCAGGGTGCGTGCCGGTTTTCAGCAGGAGACGTCACCCTCTGAAGGTACTCTGCGCATTCTCTCCAACGGCGCGGCGCCGACTGCGCTGCCTTACTCGGTGTTCGGCAATCTGACGCTCGCTGCCAGCCGCATCGAGCAAGGTGGTGTGCTACGGGCGCCGCTCGGTTCGATCATGCTGGGCGAGAACACCAAGTCAGTGCTGACCCGTGAAGTCCAGCTATTGCCCGGCAGTCTCACGTCCGTCAGCGCTGCCGGGTTGGTCATGCCTTACGGCGGTACAACCGATGGCATCGACTATCGCTACAACGGCAGCCCTGTAGCGCTCAAAGGGATTGTCGGCGCTTCGACGGGAGTGACCCTGCTGTCGCAATACATCGACGTCGCGTCAGGTGCCGTGATTGATCTTTCGGGTGGCGGCGACTTGCGTGGCGCAGGCTTTGTCTCCGGTCGTGGCGGTTCGACCGATGCGCGTTTCAACCCGTTGGTACGCAATGCCAATGACGGCACCTTCAGCCTGCCGGGGCTGGCGAGCAATCCGGTTTATGCCATCGTGCCGGGTAATCAGAGTGTTTATGCGCCGGTGCTCGCCGAGGCGGGGGCGGTCGATCCGCGTATCGGCCAGCAAATTACCATCGCCGCCGGTGTGCCGGGGCTGGCGGCCGGCACTTATACCTTGCTGCCGTCGACATTCGCCTTGTTGCCCGGTGCATTTCGCGTCGAGGTCAACGGTCAGGTCATGGGCGGGCAGACCGGTGCTGCGTTGCAGATGCGCAACGGTTCATGGACCAGCAACGGGCAGATGTCGATCGCCAACAGCGGTGTACGCGACAGTCTCTCCAGCGCCCTGATTCTGACCTCGGCCGATGTACTGCGGCGTTATTCGCAATACAACGAAACCGGCTTCACCCAGTTCATCAAAAACGATGCGGCGCGCCTGGGCGTGTCACGGGCGCTGGCGCCGATGGATGGCAAGTTGCTGGAGCTGCGTTTCAACAGTGGCGGGGACCGTGACATTGCCCTGGACTTCAACGGACAGGTGCTGTTCAAGCCGACCGAGGGCGGTGTGGCGGGTACCGCCGTTGTGCGTTCAGTCGATGGCACCATCGAGGTGTTGGGTGCGGGTCGACAGCGTACACAGGGTTTCACGGGTATTTCGCTGTACGCCGACAGCCTGAATCAAATGAATGCCGGGAGGCTGGCGATTGGCGCCTTGCCAACGGTGGACTACGGCAGTGGGGGCAATATTGTCACCTTCGCCAACAACATCGGCTCCGACAACATCACGGTGCGCGAAGGTGCGGTGCTTTCTGCGCCGGAAGTGGTTCTGCGGACTCGCAAGATCGACGGCACCATCACCCTTGAGGCCGGCGCGGGTATCAACACGCTGGGACGTGGTGACGCCCCGTTCGATTCAACCGACGGGTTTGTCTACGACCCCGGCAATGCCAGCCTGCTGCTGGTTTCCAATGGCTGGAACAGCGTGCTGGCACCGGCGAAGGCCGTGGGTATCAATGGAGCGGGCAGTATCCGTATCGGCAGCTGTTCGCTTGAGCCGTGCAGCAACCCGGCGATACTTTACTCCAACGGCAGCATCACCGCGGCGACCGACAATCAGTTTGAGCTGAGCGACGCGGTGCGTTTCGGCACACGCCACCTGGGGCTTGCGGTGGGTGCGATCAATGTCGGTAATGCGCAGGCGCTGACGGGTGCAGAAGGGCGCGTGCCAGTCGGCCTCACGCTGAGCCAGAACGTGCTTGATCGTCTGCTGCGGGGCGATACGCAATTCGGTGCTCCGGCGCTGGAGTCCTTGAGCCTGACAGCCCGTGACGCCTTCAACTTTTTCGGCAGTGTCTCGCTCGATACGCTGGACCCGCAAACCGGTCGCAGCAATTTGCAAAACCTGATCCTGACCACACCGGCGATCTACGGACAGGGTGATGCCCGGGATGTCGCAACCATCCGTACCGCCAACCTGATCTGGAATGGTGCCCCGCAAGAGCCGGGTGCAGTGGTCAAGGGCGGGGCCGGCAGCGGTCACGGGACCCTCGACATCCAGGCGCAGCGGATCGAATTGGGCTATGGGCCAAGTCCGCAACCGAGTGGACTGGATCAGAACGATCGCCTGGCGTTGGGTTTCGCCAACGTCAATCTCACGGCCAGTGAGCGCATTACCGCCAACCACAAAGGCAGCCTGTCGGTGTACCAGGAACAGGGCGCGTATGACCCGGTCAAGGGCTACACCTACAGCGGCGGCAACCTTACGCTGCTGACGCCGTTGCTGACGGGCGAAGCGGCGTCGGTCAACGCATTGAAGGCGGGCAACAATTTGACGCTCACCGGTACCGGTGGCGCTGCATTGGCCGATGCGCTGGGCGCAGAGCTGAGTCTTGAAGCGCGCAACGTCGTACTCGACGGCCGTATCGTGCTGGCCAGCGGCAAGCTGCAGGTCAAGGCAGAAGGCGACCTGAGCCTGACCGGCAACGCGCAACTGGATCTGGCCGGGCGCACCTTGCCGTTCAATGACGTGAAGAAATACAGCTGGGGCGGAGACGTGTCGCTTTATAGCCACAACGGCAACATTCGCCAGGCGGCGGGCTCACGTATCGACTTGTCGGCGCAGAACAATCAGGCCGGCAATCTCAGTGCTGTGGCACTGGCGGTGAATGCGGGGGAGGTCGATCTGCAAGGTGAAATCCTCGGTGCCAGCAGCGGCTATTACGATGCCGGCGGTACGCTGGTGCCGTACAAGGCCGCCGGTGTGGACATCCGTGCGCAACGGCTGGGTGGCGATTTGAATGAACAGTTCGCCGCACTCAATCAGCGCTTGAACGCCGGGCAGGTGTTCGGCAGTCGCAGCTTCCAGTTCAAACAGGGTGACCTGCTGATCGGCGACGGGCTCAAGGCCGGCGAAGTCAATGTGGTGGTGGACAATGGCAGCCTCACCATTGGCGGTCGTGTCGATGCCAGTGGTGAGCGGGTCGGCAGCATTCGCTTGTCCGGCAAAAACGGCCTGACCCTCTCCGGTAATGCCGTGCTCGATGCCCATGGTCGTGTGTTGCGGGTCGACAGCTACGGCAAGATCATCGACGCGCCGAACCGCGCCATGGTCGAACTCAATTCCGGTGATGGCTTGCTCACACTGGCCTCCGGTGCACGGATCGATCTGCGTCATGGCACCGATGCAGTCAATGGCAAGCTGCCAGGGCAAAACGACGGGATGCCGCGCGGTACGCTGGAGTTGAACGCGCCACGGCTTGGCGTCGGTGATATCGCCATTGATGCCAGCGGTACGCTGACCATTGAAGGGGCGCGCTCCATCGGCCTCAATGGCGTGCGACGTTACGCGGATGCCCGCGATGGTGTCGATCCGGCCGCCAGCGGCCGGCCGTATCAGGTGATCGATCAGGCCATGTTCGTTCGTATCGACGGTGACAACACCACGTTCATCGATGCGGCGCTGGCCAACAATGATCTGCTGCAACGCAAGCTCGCCGGGCTCAACAATGCGTCCTACGCCGATGCGTTCCATCTGCGACCCGGTGTCGAGATCGTCAGCAAGACGGCCGATGGCGATCTGGTGGTAGAAGGTGATGTCGACCTGTCGCATTACCGCTACGCCAGCCTCAACCCGAACTCGCAGAAGACGCCGGTCTATGGCTCTGGTGAGTCCGGCAGCCTGGTGATTCGTGCCGGCGGCAATCTGGATATCTACGGCAGCATCAACGACGGTTTCGCCAAGCCCCTGGAAACCGTCGATGATGCTGGCTGGAAACTGCTGCCGGGTGTCCAGCCGTTTGGCGGCGACCTGATTGTACCGGGCAGCGGCGTGACTCTGGCCGAAGGCACTCTGTTTCCGGCGGGCACCACGCTCAATTACGACTTGCCGATTCAAGCGGCCACGCTGGCGGGCGGTACGTTGCTGCCGACCGAAGGCGTTCTGGTCAACGCCTATACGATCAGCGCCGGCACGGTATTGTCAGGCGCCGTGCATGATGCATCGGGCAACCTGTTGTACGCCGCCGGCACCTTGCTCAATGACCGCGTGACATTGCCGGCAGGCAGTCGGCTGGGGGCTGGCACTCGATTGAACGATGCCACCAGCCTGCTTGCCATGCTCTGGCCAAAAGATGTGCCGCTGCCTCGTGCGATCGGGGCGGATAACAACGCTGTGGGCGTTAAATTGCGCGGCCCGCTGGCGTTGTTGCGCGGCTCGCTGATTCCGTCCATGACCGATGTCGTGCTTGCCGATGGCACTGCATTCATTGAGCTGCGCGGTTACTCAAGCACAACGCAGCAGGGCAGCAACTGGGCCATCGCGAGCATGCTGGCACCGGGCAGCACGTCGTGGTCGATGCGCGTAGTGGCCGGCGCCGATCTTGAGTCCGCCGACAGCCGTGCGTTGAAGCCGCTGACGGCGGACGGCAATCTGCGTCTGGCGGATACCCATTACGGGTTGAAAGTGACCGAGAAAAAGCTCGACACCAAATGGGCTGAAGGCAACTCCAAGAACCGCCCGGCCGGTTCGGTCGTGACCGATGCCGATCTGCATTTCTGCGATGAAAATCCGGCGGACTGTGTCGCTCCCGCCAAGTTCCTGTGGGCCGAAGGCAACTGGTTGGGCAAGGAGCCGGGTACACCGATCAGTGAAGAGGATCTGTACTGGTGCGACATCGATCCGGGTGGCTGCATACCGAACAAGGGTGGCATCGCTGTCACCACTCACTCGCAAATGTTCAGCGTGCTGCGCACCGGTACCGGCGATCTCGATCTGTTGGCGGCCGGCAACCTGAGCATGGATTCACCTTACGGTGTGTACACGGCCGGCACTCAGTCCAGCGACATCGATCAGCGATATAACCAGCCACGTGGACGTTTGACCGACGACAACTCGGTGTTGGGCAGTAAAGGGGCGGACTACGAAAAATGGGTCAATGGCGGTACCGAAAGTCTTTATCAGGCCTGGTACCCGACATTGGGTGGCAACCTGACGATCAATGCCGGCGGCTCGGTGTCCGGTGATGCGGTCGGACGTCGTGGGCCGAGCAACACGGCGGTCTATCGAGAGCAGGTGGCCAGCGCATCGGTGGGCAACTGGCTCTGGCGTCAGGGCACGGGCAACAGCAATGTGCCGACGGCGTGGTGGATCAACTTCGGCAGCTATGCTACCCAGCCGCTGCCTGGTGCGGGCAGTGATACCGCCCCTTACCTGGTGGGCTTTACCGGTTTCGGCGCACTCGGCGGCGGCAACGTCAGCCTGCGAGCCGGAGGCGATGCCGGTATGCTCAAGCCGCTGGGCGACAGCGTGACCAACCCACGCAGTCAGGGTCTGATCGTTGCAGTGGGCAGTACCGGACGAGTGGGCAGTGATGGCAGCCTGCAATTGACCGGTGGCGGCGACATGGACATTCGCATTGGCGGCATGCTGAACCCGTCATTGCAGGCACGTGCCGGGCAAACCGGTACTGCCACGCCACGCCACGATTTGCAGGGTGCGTTGATCAACCTGCGCGGAGCGGCACAAATGTCGGCTGGCGCATCGGGTGCGATCAAGCTGCAGTATGGTGCTTACGCAACCTATCAGGACCCGCGCGAAACCCGGGCTTTCGATCCGTTTACCTCGACTCTGGGCAGTGCTTCCGGTGGGCTGGTGCTGATACCCGGCGACTCGGGCATGCGCTTGAGCACCCGTGGTGATCTGGTCCTCGGTGGCGCAGCCGACCCTGGGCGGGTCCAACTGCAGAACTCCACGCCGTTCACGGATGCAAACGGTGTTGTTCACGCAGGAGGCGGCTTGTCGGCTTTCTCGTTGTGGACCGATCACACGGCTATCGACCTGTTTTCGGCGGGGGGCAACCTGACGCCAAGTACCCAATTGGCCGAAACCGACTCGCAGGGGACTGTCCCGAATCTCAACACGTCCCCCACTGACGGACGCTTCGTGTATCCGTCGATTTTGCGTGCCGTGGCAGGGCAAGGCTCCATCTATGCCGGTGCTTCGGCCACGTTCAGTGAAAACGGGACGCCTGCCGCAACGAACTATTCACTCTTGCTGGCGCCTTCAAGGGTGGGGCAACTGGAAATGCTGGCCGGTGACTCGATCTACGCCGGTGGCTACGCGATCAATCAGTCCGGCGCCAGCCTGTTGGCCATTGCAACGCCGTTTGCCCCTGCGTTCACGGGGTATGCGCAATACACCGACAGCAGGCCGACAACGAGTAACTACAGCAACGATGGCATAGCACCGCGTCTGAACTCGCGTTATCCATTGTTCGCTTTTGGTGCCGACACCTACTCGGGATTGAGCGGCGTACAGGCACCGGCTCGTTTTTATGCATTGTCCGGTGATCTGGTGGGTGTGCGCAGCGGCGAAACCCTGTCTTTTGCAACCACACTGCGCACCTGGTACGAAGCGGCAGCACCGGTATGGATGCTGGCGGGGCGCGATATCGTGGCGTCGGGTGCCAATCTGGGCCAGCCGACAAGGGCGCCGAAGGAAATGGGGAATAACGAAGCCATCAGTTCTTCGGGCAACCTGTTCATTCACAACAGTGCGCATGACGTGTCACGGGTTTCCGCCGGCCGCGACATCCTCTACAGCAGCTTCGACATCGCCGGTCCTGGTCTGCTGGATATGAGTGCCGGGCGCAACATCCTGATGGAGGATCGTGCCGGCATCAGCAGCATCGGGCCGCTAGTGGCCGGGGATAACCGGCCTGGCGCCAGTGTGGTCATGCAGGCGGGTGCGGGCGCGCAGGGCGTGGATTATTCGCGGTTCATTGCGCATTACCTGAACTCGCAGAACCTTGCCAATCCTGATGTGCCCCTCAGTGGTCAACCGGGCAAGGTGGTCAAAACCTACCTCGACGAGCTGCAGAGCTGGCTGACCCTCGGTTACGGCTTCAGCGGTAACGCAGAACAGGCGCAAGCCTTCTTCGCCGCCCTGCCGAGCACCGAGCAGGCGATCTTCGCCCGTCAGGTGTACTTCGCCGAACTGCGTGCCGGCGGCCTGGAATACAACGACGCCGATGGCCCACGCAAAGGCAGTTATCTGCGCGGTCGCAATGCCATTGCTTCGTTGTTCCCGACCACCGATGTGGCCGGCAACCCGATCCGTTACGACGGCGATATCACGCTTTACGGCGGCGCCGGGGTCAAGACGCTGTTCGGTGGCGACATCCAGATGCTTACGCCGGGCGGTGGTCAGGTGTTCGGCATCGAGGGCGCGGCGCCGCCGTCCACGGCGGGCATCATCACTCAGGGCTCGGGCAACATTCAGCTCTACTCCCAGGGCAGCATTCTGCTGGGGCAGAGCCGGATCATGACCACGTTTGGCGGCTCGATCCTCGGCTGGTCCGCCGAGGGCGACATCAACGCCGGTCGCGGCTCGAAAACCACCGTGGTCTACACACCGCCGAAACGCGTGTACGACACCTGGGGCAACGTGACCCTGTCGCCATCAGTGCCGAGCACCGGCGCCGGTATCGCCACGCTCAACCCGATTGCCGAAGTGGCACCGGGGGACATCGACCTGATTGCGCCGCTGGGTACCATCGATGCGGGCGAGGCAGGGATTCGCGTCTCGGGCAACGTCAACATCGCCGCGCTGACGGTGGTCAATGCCGCCAACATTGCGGTGCAGGGCAAGGCAACCGGTGTGCCGGTGGTCTCGGCGGTCAACACCGGGGCGATCACCTCGGCCAGCTCGGCTGCGTCGTCGGCGACCCAGGCGGCGGAAGACGTCGCCCGTCAGCAGCAAGCCGCCTCGCGCCAGAACCAGGCTTCGGTGTTCACCGTGCAGGTACTCAGCTTCGGCAACGAACAACTGGCCCCGACCCGCGATGGCGCCAGCCGTGCACCTGCACCGGGCTACAACCCCAACAGCCCGGTGCAGGTGCTGGGCGCCGGGGCGCTGGATGAACAGGCGAAACAGCAGTTGACCGAGGAGGAGCGGGGGCAACTGACGTTGTAAAAGGACTCTCGTGTAGTACGCTTCGGGCGGCCATTTGGCCGCCCTTTTTTTATGTTGCTGAAGTTGAAGGGTATTTTTGTCGGGCGTGAAGCACCCTCAGTATTTTGATGTGGCCATTCACTCGATAGACCAGCAGATAGTTCGGATGAATCACCATTTCGCGAGTGCCAGGTACTCGGCCAGGTCGGTAGCCATAAGGTATTGATGAAAGTCGCTGTGCTGCTGCACCCACCTTGTGTCTTAGCGAAATTGAAGCATTGGTATTGTGTTGCTCGATGTATTTGAAGATGTCAGCCAGTTGACGCGAGGACTTGCTGCTCCATTCAAGCTGCAGCGCGGCGCTTCCTGCGTATCTCTTCCAGCATCTGGTCGAGCATTGCCATAACTTCATCATGAGGAATACCAGGACTAGGATCATCCAGTGCATCCTGTACCTCTGCACGAAACCAGCGATCGTAGCTCTCTGCCTCTTCTTCGGATTCGAAGTCAGAGTAAAACGGGGAATGCAATATGCTCATAGTGATCTCCGTGATCAATTTCAGCAGTCTAAGGGGGGATTGGCCCATTGTCGTCACTGGCAGACGATGCACTCCATGAGCCCTTGAAGAACCATGAAGCTGCGGGATCCAGTATCTGCAAACACCCCCTTTGAAATCTGCCGGACGTTTCTCTCCGTTGTCCGGCAATCTCGACCGCCGCTGTAGGCCTATTCCTCCTCTTTGTTTTTCAGGTTTCCAGCCTACAAATCTGCGCGCGCCTTCCTACAAATGCACTCAGAACGCATACGGAATACTCACTTTCGCCCACAACATTTCCCCCTCCGGCCGGTTCTCCACGTCGAATTCCTTGGCCCAGCGAATCTCCGCGCTGGCGTACTTGAGGAAGGTGAAGTGCAGCGCCGGGCCGATGGCGAACACCTTGCCGCGTACGCCGTCATCAACGTCCTGGCCGGCGAACTGCACGGTGTGACCGAACTGTTTGTCGTCGGTGGTTTGCTTGAGGTAGTAGCCGTTGATGCCGAGCATCAGGTCGTCGGTGATCTTGTAACTGGCCGAGTAATCGAAGTGGAAGATCTGCCCGGACTTGTAGTCGGTGTCCTTGTTCTTCTCGTTGAAGCTGTAGGTGGTCTTCATCGAGACTTCGGTCTTGTCCGTCGGCAGCCAGGTGAAGGAGAACAGCGGTTTGTAGGTGTAGAAATTGTTGCTGGTGTTGGCCAGGCGATCGACGCTGTATTCACCGGTGGGCACGGTGATTTCCAGGGCGGCGCCGAGGGTCAGGTTCTTGCCCATGTCCCACAGGATGATCGGCGCGATGGTGGTATCGCCCATGCCTTCGCGGGTGTCGCTCAGGCCGAACACTGACACTTCCTGCTTCAGCCACGGCTGGGCGATGTAACCGGCGAGGCGTCCGCCGAACACCCGTACCGGGCTCAGGTAGTCGATACGCGGGATGACGGCGGTGGATTCGATTTCGACATTCGGCACCTTGCCGCCGAACGAGCTGATGTTGAGCTTGGTCGCCTTGTAGTGGTTGTAGTAGAGGTTGAAGGCAACCATGTTCTCGGGAAGGCTGTCGACTTCCAGCGGCAGCATGAAGAAGCCGTCGGTGCCGGTGCCGATGTTGTCGACACCGGCTTCGGTGGCCAGCGCCGGCAGGGTCGCGGCGCAGCCGAGCAGGCTCAGCGCCAGTCGCACAGGGAATGTCGCGCGGTTCGGGGTCATGTCCGTCCTCATTATTATTGTGTTTGGGCGCACCGCCGGCGCGCAGGACGCCCGGCCACTATAGAAATAAGCCCTTGGCGCACGACGGGGCAGGGTATTGGCGGACACGGAAGGGGACTTCTGCGGACAGTCCGCCAACCCTGTGCTAACTTCCTTCGACATAACCGGTTACAAAAATAACAATTCAGCGTGATCCGGAATGTCAGCCCCCATGAATGTAAAAGTCCAAGACCCCACCTTCGAACTGGCGCTGGTGTCGCCCTTTCTGCTGCAGACCCTGGCCGAAGTTGCGGCCAACAAGGGTATTGAGGCCGAAAGCCTGTGCCGTGGCCTCGGTTTCACTTTCGAAGACCTGCAGGATCCTTCGCAGCGGATCTCCTACCGCCAGGCCGTGGCCATGATTCAGCGGGCGCTGAAGGCTTTGCCCAATCAGGGGCTCGGCTTGTGGGTTGGTGCGCAGAACGTGCTCGGCACCCTTGGTCTGCTCGGGCATGTGCTGTCGCTGTGCAAGAACCTGCGCGATGCGTTCGAACTGGGGATTCGTCATCAGCACACGTCCGGCGGGATTGTCGTTTCCAGTGTCGATATCGTGGGCGAGCAGGTGTACCTGGACGTGGAATGCCGCTTGCCGTTTGCCGAGGTGCAGGTGTTTGCGGTCGAAGAGTTTTTCGCCAGCCTTTTGGTCTACGGCAGGGCGCTGGTGGGCGAGACGTTCAAACCGATTGCCGTGGAGTTCATGCACGCGGCACCGGATTACGTTGATGAATACCGGCGGCTTTTGGGGCCGGACGTACGCTTCGGTTGTCTGCACAATCGCATGCTGATCGATGTGCAGTGGCTGGATGTGAACCTGCCCAATCATCATTCGCTGGCGCTGCGTCAGGCGGTCACACTGCTGGAGCTGGAAGCGGCGCAAGTCCACCAGAAGCTCGATCTGATTCAGGCCGTAGAGCGCGCCATTGCCCGGGACCTGAGCCGGGGCAGCCACATCGAAAAGATCGCTGGTGACCTGAACATGAGCAGCCGCACCTTGCGCCGGCGGCTGACCGAGCACTCGCTGACCTTCGAAGCGCTGCTGGAGCAAGTGCGCCAGGCGCGCACGATGAGTCTGCTGGCCAATCCCGACATGCCCATCGAACGCATCACCGAAGAAGTCGGCTACAGCGATGTGCGCAGTTTTCGTCGGGCGTTCAAGCGCTGGACGGGCAAGAGCCCGAGCGCGTGGCGCAACGAGTGCGTCATCTGATCCCACACAAACCCTCCGGCTACAGTTAAACTCCGCGCTCTTTCCCAAGGAGTTCACATGAGTTACTACCAGCCGGGCATCCTCGCCACCCCTGTTCCGCCGCAAGCACGTCACCTGTTTTTCGCCCTCGAATCGGTGGAAGCACTGCCGCAGGCGATCGACAACCTGCTGAACCTGGTGGACAGCAAGTCGGCGGTGGTCGGTTTCGGTGAATCCCTGGCCAAGGCCCTGAATGTGAACATCGACGGCCTGCGCAGCTTCCCGGCGCTGACCGGTGTCGGCGTGGAAAACCCGTCGACCCAGCACGCCCTGTGGGTCTGGCTGCACGGCGTCGACCGTGGCGAGTTGCTCAACCGCAGCACCGCGCTTGAGGCCGCACTGGCCCCGGCGCTGCGTCTGGTTCAGATGCAGGAAGCCTTCCGTCACAAGGACGGTCATGACCTCACCGGTTATGAAGACGGCACCGAAAACCCTCACGACGAAGCCGCCATCGCTGCCGCACTGCAAAGTGAAGGCACCGAAGGTCTGGTGGGTGGCAGCTTTGCCGCGATCCAGCAGTGGCAGCACGACCTCAAGGGTTTCCATGCACTGTCCGCCGAAGACAAAGACAACATCATGGGCCGTCGCCTGAGCGACAACGAAGAGCTCGACGACGCCCCGGTGTCCGCCCACGTCAAGCGCACCGCTCAGGAAAGCTTCGCTCCGGAAGCCTTCGTTGTGCGCCGTTCGATGCCGTGGATCGAAGGCGACCGCGCGGGCCTGATGTTCCTGGCGTTCGGTTTCTCCCTCGACGCGTTCGAAGCGCAACTGCGCCGCATGAGCGGTCTGGAAGACGGCATCACCGACGGTTTGTACCGCATCAGCCGGCCGATCACCGGCGGTTACTACTGGTGCCCGCCGCTCAAGGACGGCCACCTTGACCTGCGCGCCTTGCGCATCGGCTAAGACACAAGGAAGAGCGATGAACGTGGTGCGTTGGGGCATGATCGGTTGCGGCAGCGTCGCCGAACGCAAAAGCGGGCCGGCCTTCTACAAAGCGCCCGGCTCGGCGTTGGTGGCGGTGATGGGGCGACGCCTCGAAGCCGTGACCGATTACGCCGCGCGCCACGGCATCGCCCGGGCTTACACCGACGTCGATGCGCTGATCAACGATCCTGAAGTGGACGCGGTGTACATCGCCACGCCCCCTGACAGTCATTACGCCTACAGCCTGAAAGTCGCCGCCGCCGGCAAGCATTGCTGCGTGGAAAAACCCATGGCACTCAACGCCGGGCAAAGCCGCGAAATGCAGCAGGTGTTTGCCGATGCCGGTCTGCACCTGTTCGTCTCCTATTACCGCCGTTCGTTGCCGCGTTTCCAGCAGGTTCGGCAGTGGTTGGAACAGGGCCGCATTGGCGAAGTGCGGCACTTGAGCTGGACGCTGACCAAGGCGCCATCACCGAAGGATCTGGACGGCAGCGCCAACTGGCGCACCGATCCGACGGTGGCGGGTGGCGGGTATTTCGCGGACCTCGCCAGCCATGGTTTTGACCTGTTCCAGTACCTGCTCGGCGACATCGTCGAAGTCGCCGGATTCACGGCACGTCAGGCCGGGTTGTACGCGGCGGAGGATGCGGTCAGCGCCAGTTGGCGATTCGCCTCGGGCGCATTGGGCATGGGGTGCTGGAGCTTTGTTGCGGATCGGCGGGAGGATCGGGTCGAGATCATCGGCAGCCAAGGGCGAATCGGTTTTTCGGTGTTCGATGAGCATCCGGTCGAGTTGCATGCCGATGAGTCGCTCAGCCTCATCATCGACCATCACGAACACATCCAGTGGCATCACGTACTCGGCATGAACGCGCAGATTCGCGGTGAGTCCCGGCACCCGGCAGTCGCCGCCGAAGCCCTGAAGACCGATTGGGTCATGGACCAGATCCTCAAGCGCCACTGAAGGCGCGTCTAAGGTTATGCCCAAACAATATTTCTCAAGCTTGTCATAACGTCTCTAAGATCACGTCATAACTCGTTATGACAAGTGATCCCGTGATGACCGATAACGTTCTCTCCCTGGGCAGCGTCCCGCTGCACACCCAACTGCGCGACGTGCTGCGCGCCCGGATTCTCGACGGCGAATACCCGCAAGACAGCCAGATGCCGTCCGAAAGCGAGCTCGGCACGTTGTTCAAAGTCAGCCGCATCACCGTGCGCCAGGCCCTGGGCGATCTGCAGAAAGAAGGGCTGATCTTCAAGATCCACGGCAAAGGCACCTTCGTCGCCAAACCCAAGACCTTTCAAAACGTCAGCACCCTGCAAGGCCTCGCCGAGTCCATGACCGGTCGCGGCTACGAGGTGATCAACCGCCTGCGCAGCTTCAAATTCATCGCCGCCGACAAACTGGTCGCCGAGCGTTTGCAGGTCGCCGAAGGCGAAATCGTTGCGCAGATCAAACGCGTACGGCTGATCAACCGCGAGCCGATTTCGCTGGAAATCACCTACCTGCCAAAGGCTGTCGGCGAACGGCTGGAGAAGGCCGATCTGGTCACCCGCGACATCTTCCTGATTCTGGAAAACGACTGCGGCATCGCTCTCGGCCACG
Organism: Pseudomonas sp. FW215-R2; assembly: GCF_058789255.1. NCBI lineage: Bacteria > Pseudomonadati > Pseudomonadota > Gammaproteobacteria > Pseudomonadales > Pseudomonadaceae > Pseudomonas > Pseudomonas sp. FW215-R2. Next base: position 96,289 of record NZ_JBYTBO010000018.1, on the reverse strand, counting down.
CCGATCTGGCCATCGACGCGGTGCTGGCCGATAGCGACCTGACCCAGGCGCTGAACGTCGAGGCCGGCTCACCGATCATGCGCATCGAGCGTCTGACCCACGACGCGAACGGCCAGCCGCTGGACTTCGAACACCTTTACTACCGTGGCGATGCGTTCCAGTACCGCCTGCGGATCGACCGGCAAAAAGGGGCGTGACATGACCCGCAATACCTTAGAGCAGGAATACGACATCGTCGTGATCGGCGGTGGCACCGCTGGCCCGATGGCGGCGATCAAGGCCAAGGAAAAAAACAAGGACCTGCGCGTGCTGCTGGTCGACAAGGCCAACGTCAAGCGCAGCGGCGCGATCAGCATGGGCATGGACGGCCTGAACAACGCGATCATTCCCGGCCACTCGACGCCGGAGCAGTACACCAAGGAAATCACCATCGCCAACGACGGCATCGTCAACCAGGCGGCGGTGTACGCCTACGCGACCCACAGCTTTGAAACCATCGAGCAACTCGACCGCTGGGGCGTGAAGTTCGAGAAGGACGAAACCGGCGATTACGCGGTGAAAAAAGTCCACCACATGGGCGCCTACGTGCTGCCGATGCCGGAAGGGCACGACATCAAGAAAGTCCTGTATCGCCAGTTGAAACGCGCACGGGTGAACATCACTAACCGGCTGGTCTGCACCCGTTTGCTGACCGACGAGGAAGGCGCCGTCAACGGTGTGATGGGGTTCGACTGCCGCACCGCCGACTTCCATGTGATCAAAGCCAAGGCAGTGATCCTCGCCTGCGGCGCCGCCGGGCGACTTGGTTTGCCGTCCTCGGGTTACCTGATGGGCACCTATGAAAACCCGACCAATGCTGGCGACGGCTATGCGATGGCGTATCACGCCGGGGCGGAACTGGCGAACCTCGAGTGCTTCCAGATCAACCCGCTGATCAAGGACTACAACGGCCCGGCCTGCGCCTACGTCACTGGCCCGCTGGGTGGCTACACCGCCAACAACAAGGGCGAACGCTTCATCGAGTGCGACTACTGGAGCGGGCAGATGATGTGGGAGTTCCACCAGGAACTGGAAAGCGGCAACGGCCCGGTGTTCCTGAAACTCGATCACCTGGCCGAGGAAACCATCCAGAACATCGAGGAAATCCTGCACAGCAACGAGCGCCCGAGTCGCGGCCAGTTCCACGCCAATCGAGGCACCGACTACCGCACGCAGATGGTCGAGATGCACATCTCGGAAATCGGTTTTTGCAGCGGTCACTCGGCGTCCGGTGTGTGGGTCAACGAGCGGGCCGAGACGTCGGTGAAAGGTCTGTACTCGGCCGGTGACATGGCCGCCGTGCCGCACAACTACATGCTCGGCGCGTTCACTTACGGCTGGTTTGCCGGCCATAACGCGGCGGAGTTTGTCGCCGGGCGTGAGTTCTCTACGCTGGATGTCGAACAGATCGCGAAGGAAAAGGCCCGGGTCTATGCACCACTGGATCGCGAGCACGGTCTGCCGCCGGCCCAGGTCGAGTACAAGCTGCGGCGCTTCGTCAACGACTACCTGCAACCGCCGAAAGTGACCAAGAAGATGGAAATCGGCCTGCAACGCTTCAGCGACATCGAACGCGACCTCAACGAGATGAAGGCCAACAACGCCCACGAACTGATGCGCGCCATGGAAACCAGCGTGATCCGCGACTGCGCCGAAATGGCCGCCCGCGCCTCGCTGTTCCGCGCCGAAAGCCGCTGGGGCCTGTACCACTACCGCGTCGATCACCCGCAACGGGACGACCGCGAATGGTTCTGCCATTGCCACCTGAAGAAGGGCGAAGACGGGCGCATGACCAGTTTCAAGAAAGCCGTCGAGCCTTACATCATCCCGCTCGATGCCGAGGAAATGCAGGCCTACGACCGTTTGCGGGTCGGCGCTTTCGCCGCTTGAGGCATCACTAGAGAGAGTCCGAACCATGGCCTATCAAGCCCAGGAAATCTTCTTCCGCTCCAACGCCCCCGTCACCGTGGACGAGGACAAATGCATCGCCGAAAAGGGCTGCACCGTGTGCGTCGACGTCTGCCCGATGGACCTGCTGGCGATCAACCCGGCCACGCAAAAGGCCTACATGGCTTTCGACGAATGCTGGTACTGCATGCCGTGCGAAAAGGACTGCCCGACCGGTGCGGTGAAAGTCGAAATCCCGTACCTGCTCCGCTAAAACGCTATCCGGCAACACCGGACGCCTGATTCAAGACACCCCTCGTTTCCCACCGCGCCCTGATCGCGGCGGAGACGAATATCCTATAAATGATTCGAGGGGATTCAACCATGTTGCGTGCAGCAATCGCCGGTCTGGTACTGGCTTCGTTCACCTTGTCGGCCTCGGCCGAAACCATCCGCATTGCCATCGGCACTCAGGACACCACCATCAACTGCGCCGCCGGCGGCCTGTTGATTCGCGAGTTGGGCCTGCTCGACAAATACCTGCCTCACGACGGCGCCTACAAGGACGCCAAATACGACGTGCAGTGGAAGAATTTCACCAGCGGCGCGCCACTGACCAACGAGATGGTCGCCGGCAAACTCGACTTTGGCGCCATGGCCGATTTCCCGGGTGCGTTCAATGGTGTGGCGTTCGAAACCGCTGGCAAACACAGCCTGTTCATCAGCGTGTTGTCGGGCAGTATCAAGGGCAGCGGCAATGGCATCGTGGTGCCGAGCGCGTCTGGTGTGCAGTCGCTGAGCGAACTCAAGGGCAAGACCATTTCCGTACCGTTCGCTTCCACCGCCCACGGCATGTTGCTGCGCGCCGTGGCGGAGCAGGGCTGGGACCCGCTGAAGGATGTGAACATCATCGCCCAGCCGCCAGAGGTCGCAGGCTCGGCGTTGCAGGCCGGCAAGATCGACGCCCACGCTGATTTTGTACCGTTCGCCGAACTGTTCCCGAGTCGTGGTTTCGCCCGCAAGATCTACGACGGCGCCCAGGCCAATGCACCGACCTTCCACGGTGCACTGGTCGATCAGGCCTACGCCAAGAAGTACCCGGAAATCGTCGTCGCCTACCTGCGCGCAAGCATCGAAGCCAATCAGTTGCTGGCCGCCGAACCCGAGAAATACAGCGAGTTGATCGCCAAAGTCACCGGCGTCGATGCCGAGGTCAATTACCTGTTCCACGGCCCGCTGGGCGTGCAGACCCGCGACCTGAGCTGGAAGCCGGAGTATCGCCAGGCCGTGGGCACGGCCATCGACACGCTGAAGCTGCTGAAGAAGGCGGATCGCGGGCTCGATCTGAACACCTTTATCGATGACCAGTACATCCGCGCGGCATTCAAGGCCTCGAATCTGGATTACACCGCGCAACTGGCCAATTACGCGCAGACGCCGTTGAAGTCTGTCGATGCGGTGACTGGGAAAGCTATTTCTGATTTCAGCCATGTTGCGGAAATCTGGGTGCGCGGTGAGGACAAGGTCCGGCGTTATGCCTCGGCTGAAGAGGCGTTTACCGCACTGGCCGGCCTGAAATCGGAAGGCAAGAACATCCGCGCGGTGTATGCGCAGGCGAGTGACAGCGGGATCAAGTTGCTGGCGGAGCAGGCGTGGTTTGCCAGTGATGGGAAGGGGCGGTTGAGTGCGTTTTTGCTCAAAGGGCAGGCTCAGCAATACGCGTCGGCGCAGGGCGGAAAAGTCCTCGACTTCACCGACGCCACCGCGCAGGCCGTTGCTAGCCGCTAACACCCGATCAAAGGCAGATCAAAAGCCCCTCACCCTAACCCTCTCCCGGAGGGAGAGGGGACTGACGGTGTTGTTCTGAAGAGTTACGCCGACCTGAGAAATCGAGCCGAACTCAGGTCTTGAAATGCATGAAGATCGGCTCCCTTTCCCCCTCGCCCCCTTGGGGGAGAGGGCTGGGGTGAGGGGGGGCGATCTCAGCCATCACACGGAATTCCGATCCATGAAAATCCCAAAAAATCGCTGGATATCAAGAGCAACCTCCCTATTACTCTGCCTGCTCTTCTGGCAACTAGCCGCGAGCCACCACTGGAACCTCGGCCTCGTCACCTTCGCCAACGTCCCAACCCCGTTGGCCGTCATCGAAGCCGCCCTCGGCCTCGGTGACTCCGGCAAGCTCATCCAGCACCTGAGCGCCAGCCTCGGCCGAGTCTTCGCCGGCTACCTCGCCGCGCTGGTGATCGGCATCGCCCTGGGCCTGGCCATCGGCCGCTCGAAGTGGGCCGAAGACCTGCTGCTGCCACCTCTGGAAGTGCTGCGCCCAATCCCCGCCGTCGCATGGATTCCGCTGGCCATCCTGATGTTCCCGTCGTCGGAGCTGTCGATGGTGTTCATCACCTTCACCGGTGCGCTGTTCCCGATCCTGCTCAACACCGTGCACGGCGTCGAAGGTGTCGACCCGCGCCTGATCGCCTCGGCCAGAAGCCTCGGGGCCGGACGCCGGGCGATCCTGCTGGAAGTGATCCTGCCGGGCGCTGCGCCGAGCATCATCACCGGCCTCGCCATCGGCATGGGCACCTCGTGGTTCTGTCTGGTGACCGCCGAAATGATCTCCGGGCAGTTCGGCATCGGTTACTACACTTGGGAGTCCTACACCATTCAGAACTACTCCGACATCGTGGTCGGCATGTTGCTGATCGGCGTGTTGGGCATGGGCAGCAGCCTGCTGATCAAACGCCTGGGCGGGCTGTTCACGCCCTGGCACCGACCACGAGGAAAAGCCTGATGAGCGTGATGCAAACCCCGGAAGGGCGGATCGACATCCGCCAGTTATCCATCGTCCTCGGCGAGGGCCGGCAAGCGTTTGAAGCGGTGCAGGGGCTGGATTGCCAGATCGAACCCGGCCAGTTCGTGTGCATTCTTGGCCCGTCCGGTTGCGGCAAGTCGACTTTGCTCGGCGCGCTGGCCGGGCATCTGCAACCCCATGGCGGGCAGTTGAAAGTCGATGGTGCCGAGGTGTCTGGCCCGTCACCGCAGCGCGGCATGGTGTTCCAGCATCACACGTTGTTCCCGTGGCGCACGGTGCGCGACAACGTTGCGTTCGGCCTGAAGATGCGTGGCATCGGTAAAACCGAGCGCCATCGCGCCGCCGATGAAATCCTCAAACTGGTCGGCCTCGAAGGTTTCGCCGAACGCTGGCCGGATCAACTCTCCGGCGGCATGCAGCAACGGGTGGAAATCGCCCGGGTGCTGGTCAACCGGCCACGGCTGTTGCTGATGGATGAACCCTTTGGCGCGCTGGATGCGCTGACCCGGCTGAACATGCAGGAACTGCTGCTGGACATCTGGACGCGGATTCGCACCACGGTGGTGTTCGTCACCCATGACATCGACGAAGCGCTGTTTCTCGCCGACCGTTTGCTGGTGATGAGCGCACGGCCGGGGCGGATCATCGAAGACCTGCGCCTGGATTTCCCACGGCCACGCACCACCGAACTGGTCACCAGCAGCGAGTTCTCGCGCCTCAAGCGCCACTGCCTCGACCTGCTGCGCCACGACAACGACCGACCGCTGCCGCGCCTCAATCCGCTCGGTTTGCCTCCTGAAAACGCCTTGCCGAGATTTGCCCTGTGACCTCATTTTTTGCTGTGACCGATAACGACGACATTCTCGCCCTGCAACCGCGCCTGACCGCTGATGATGCCGGTGTACGCCGGATTGCCCTGATCGACCTGGCTGACCTCGAAGAGCCGGACGGCTTGCTCTGGCTGGTCGAGCGCCTGGCCGAAGACCCGGCCGAAGAAGTGCGTGCCGAAGCGGCACGTCTATTGGAAGCCTGGGAAGACGAACCGGTGGTAGAAGCGCTGTGCCAGGCGCTGACGGATCCGTCGCCAGCGGTGCAAGCCGCTGCGGCGCAGAGCCTGAGCCTGCTCAAAACCGAAGCGGCGGGCAGGGTGATTCTGCCGTGGACCGCCCATGCCGAAACCGGCGTGCGGATTGCCGCGTTCCGGGCGTTGCGCGAGTTGCGCTTCCCCGGCGCCGCACCCGCCGCGATTCAAGCGTTGAGCGATGCCGACGCCAGTGTCCGCCGCGAAGCCGTCGGCGTGCTCGGTTGGCTTAAACAGCTGGATGCCTTGCCGGCGCTGGCACGTTTGGCCAGCGATGATCCGGACACCGAAGTACGTCGCGCCGCCACCGGCGCCCTGGGCTTGGCAAGTGACGCCGAGGTGCTGCCCGCATTGCGTCAGGCCCTGCTGGATCAGGCCTGGCAAGTACGCGAAGAAGCCGCGACCACCCTCGGCAAGGTCGGCCACACCGACGCAGGCCCGGCGCTGATCGACGCCTTGGCCGACGACTACTGGCAAGTGCGCCTGCGCGCCACTCGCAGCCTCGGCCGTTTGCGTTACGTGCCGGCCCTCGACGCCTTGATCGACACCCTCGGCCATCGCATCAGCAACCTGCGCAAGGAAGCCGCGCTGGCCCTCGGCGAACTGAATGATCGCGGGGCCGTGGCGGCGTTGCAGGCCGCGCAGGATGACGGCGACCCGGAAGTGCGCAAAGCCGTGCGGATTGCCTTGAGTCAGCTGCAATGAATCCGCTGGCGATCGGCAATTCCCAAAGTGAACACCGGTTGCGGCTGAGCTGGCCGGATGGCCGCGAGCAGTTTCTCGACCATGCCGAACTGCGCCGTCAGTGCCCGTGCTCGCAGTGCCGGGCGTTTCGCCTGCGGGGTTCGGCCCCGTTGGTCGATGATCGAGTGCGTGTGATCGAACTCAACCCCCAGGGTTACGGCCTGCAACTGGTGTTCAGCGATGGTCATCAACGCGGGATCTATCCGTGGCAGTTCCTGGCGCAACTTTCATCCTAGGTTCACCGCAATCAACCGGGGCTCAGAAGGATTTGCTGACGCTGGCCACCACCGTCGCCGTGCACACATCCTTGAAGCCCCAGTTGCTCAGGCACTGGCTTTGCGAGAGGTCGGTGTCGATGTAGCTCAGGCCCAGCACCACGCCGGCCAGGTTGTGGGTCAGTTTGACTTCCCACTCCCGGTAGGACTCTTCGCCATGACCGGACGCCGAATACAGGTGCGGGTCCTTGAAGTCCATGTTGCCGTAGCGCAGCTTCAGCCCGGAGTCGAACGGCAATTCGGTTTCATAGCCGATGTAGCTGTAGAGCGAACTCTGTTTGCTGTCGATGCCCGGCGCATCACTGGAGTAGTACGCCGCCAGCTTCACGCCGTAGACGCCGAGAATCCCGTAGACCTCGGTCTGATTGAACTGGCTTTCCCTTGGGTAGGCGTAGCGAATGGTGCCGAGGTCCAGGCTCACCTGCTCGGTGGCCTGCCACAGCCAGCCGGCGTAGTAATCGACCTCCTGACGGGTTTTCAGGCCACCGCCGAAATCGACGTTCGAACTCCACGCGCCGAGGTACAGGCCGCTGCTGTGGGCCAGGGTCAGACCGGCCTGCACGGCCGGGTCGTTCTGGGTCTGGGAGATGCCGCGAGTGCGGTAGTCGCTGGCCAGGGTCAGGTCGACCAGCACCGCGAAATCATCGTTCAAGGGGATCGCGTGGCTGCTCAAGGGCAGCAGGCTCAAGGAAGTGAGGGCGAGCAGGGGCATGGCTTTCATGTGAAGTCCCGATGTTGTGATTGTTATGGGCAGGAAGCAGGCAAGGCTGCGCCGGACCCCGGCGGTTGGCGCGGGGTCGGGCAGGGGGGACGGCGATTGTTATTAGAGGGTCGGTGCGTAGACCTGGCGGCCGGCGAACCAGGTTTGCAGAACCTGGGTGTCATGCAGGGACTTGTCATCGACGCTGAACACGTCCCGATCGAGCACGATGAAGTCGGCCTGTTTGCCGGGGCTCAGGGAACCGATCTGTTGCTCCAGGCCGATGGTGCGCGCCGCGTTGACGGTGTAGGCGTAGAACATGGTTTCGCGGTCCAGGCGTTCGTCGGCGTTGAGCACGCCCAGCGGCCCGGTGCGGGTGATGGCCTGGGCCATGGCGTTCCACGGGTTCGGTGAGGACACCGGCCAGTCGCTGGCGCCGGCAATTGTCGCGCCTTGCTTGAGCAGCGAGTGCGCCGGGTATTGATAGCGGAAGGCGAGGGCGCTGACGTAAGGCTTGATCATGTCGGTGGTGTAGTCGTCGGCGCTGGCCCACAGCAGTTGCATCGAGGCAATCACGTTCAGCGGCTTGAAGCGGGCGAATTCCTTCGGGTTGACCATTTGCAGGTGGGTGATCGAATGCGTCACGCCGCTTTGTCGATCCTTGCGCGCCTGGGCGATACCGTTGAGGGATTCGCGTACCGCGCGGTCACCGATGGCGTGGATGTGCACCAGCCAGCCGCGCTGGTCGATGGCGCTGACCAGTTCGCCGAAGTGCTGCGGATCAATCAGCAGTTCGCCCTGTTTGTGGGAGTTGCTGTAGGGATCGATCATCGCCGCGCTCTGGGCCGGGTATTCGATCACGCCGTCAGCGAAGATCTTGATCCCCGGCAGCGTCAGGTTGGGGATGCCCTGGAACTGCTGGCGAACCTTGTCGAGGGTATCGAGATCGGCCGGGACGCTTTTCGGGTTGGCCACCAGCAGCGCGGCGACGTGGGCGGTCATGCCACCGCTTTCCGACAGGGCCTTGTAGGCCGGCAGCACGCCAACGGTTTTCTCGGTGGGTTTGAGGGCGAACACCGGCTCGCCCGGCGCGGCGTTGGCGGCGGGGTCCATCCACGCGGTGATGCCGAGGCTGTTGTTGAAGCGCACCGCCGATTGCGCGGCCTTGAGCATATCGGCAGGGCTCGGCACCGGCATTTTCGAGGCGACGCGATCCCAACCGGCGTCGACCACAAAGCCGTTCGGCTCACCGCTGGCCAGTTTGCCAATGGTGTCTTTTTCCGCGTCCGGCAAGTTTTTCAGCAGTGCGGCGTCGATGCCCGCGCGCTTGAGCATGACGTTGTTGGCCCACGCCGTGTGGTGATCGCTGCCGGTGAACACCACGGGTACTTCAGCCCATTCGCCATGGTTGAAGATTTTGCCCAGGGCCTCAGCTTTGGCCCAGTACGCCGAACTCATGCCGGCCACGCTCAACACATCGCCATGCCGGGCCTTGCCGTCGTCACGCCAGCCGCGCAGGCGTTTCTCCAGTTCATCAAGACCGACCACGTCGTCTTCCATGTTCGCCGAGACCATTTCCAGCCCGCCGAAAATCGCGTGGGAATGGCTGTCGATCAGGCCGGGCATCAGCGTCTGGCCTTTGAGGTCGATCACTTGGGTGCCGGGCTCGATCAAGGCTTTGATCTGCGCATCGGTGCCGACTTTCAGCACCTTGCCGTTCTCCACGGCCAGCGCCTGAACCTTCGGCTGAGCACGGTCGGCGGTGAAAATCTTGCCGTTGAGCAGCACCAGATCGGTGGCGGCCATGGCTTCCATCGAGGCAAAACTCACAGCGGCGATCAAGACATTTTTGGTGTAACGCGGGATGAATCTTTTCATTGAACATTTCCTTGTTATTGCGTCTGATGGCCAGATTAGTGGCTGCCAACGCCCGACAGAACGCCTCCCTCACGAAAAACGTTTTTGCCTGAATGGAAAAAGCATGGACAAGCTGGGTGCACTGAAAATGTTCGTGGTCACCGCGCAGCTCGGCAGTTTCAGCCGCGCTGCCGAGCAACTGGGCAAAACCCCGTCGGCCCTGACCAAAGCGGTCAATCATCTGGAGTCCGAACTTGGTGCGCGGCTCTTCGAGCGCAGCACGCGTCGGATTCTGCTGACCGAAATCGGCCGGCTCTATCTGGAAACCGCACGACAGGTGTTGCAGCGCCTCGATGAGGCCAGCGAGGAAATCGAGCAGTTGCAGCACGGCCTGCGCGGCAGCCTGAAAATCACTGCGCCGCTGGCTTACGGGCGGGCGTTTCTCGATCAGGTGTGTGACGGCTTTCTGCAGCAATACCCGCAGATCAGCCTGCAAGTGGATTTGTGCGACGAGTTCGTCAATCTGTTGGAAAGCGGTTACGACCTGGCACTGCGCGAGGGGCATGACGACTTGCCGGGGCTGATTGCCCGGGTGGTCGGCAGCAATCGTCTGGCGCTGTGCGGCAGCCCCGAATACCTGGTGCGCAAGGGGTTGCCGGTCACGCCGCAAACCCTCGATCAACATGAATGGCTGCTGTACCGGCATCCGTTGCTCAGCCGCGAATTCTGGTGGGCCGAACGCGACGGCCAGCGCCTGAGCCTGGCGCAACCGGCGGCGCCGCTGTTGCGCAGCGACAATTACGATTTGCTGCTGGCCAGCGCTTTGGCTGGGCGCGGTTTGCTGCACACACCGCTGTGGAGCGCCGCGCCGTACATCGCCGACGGGCGACTGGTGCGGGTCATGGCTGATTACGACATCGACCCGGACAGCTTCGGCCCGCACATCCTGGCGGTGTACCCGAGCCATCGGCGGGCGACGGCCAAGGTTGTGGCGTTTATCGACTACATCGCGGGGTTTCTGGCGGAGCGCGGTTTGAGCTGATTCCGTGCTTCTGATCGTTCCCACGCTCCGCGTGGGAACGATCAGTCACAGGATTTGAGCTGACTGGCGGTGCTTGTCAGGAAATTCCCACAGGAGTACAAATGTACTCCATGACGACTCTGACTCCCCGCCGTACCGCCATCCTGACCTTTATCCGCGAACGCATCGCCGAACACGGTCAGCCCCCAAGCCTCGCTGAAATCAGCGAGGCTTTTGGTTTTGCCTCCCGCAGCGTGGCGCGCAAGCATGTGCTGGCGCTGACCGAGGCCGGGTTTATCGAGGTCAATCCGCATCAGGCCCGGGGCATTCGTTTGCTCGGGCAACCGGCGCGACCGGAGCTGCTCGAAGTCCCGGTACTCGGCCGGGTGGCCGCCGGTGCGCCCATTGGCGCCGATGCCGACATCCACAATCGGTTGATGCTCGATCCCGCGCTGTTCTCCCGCACGCCCGACTACATGCTGCGGGTGCAGGGTGATTCGATGATCGAGGACGGGATTCTCGACGGCGATCTGGTCGGCGTACGCCGCAACCCCGAGGCGCTCAACGGCCAGATCGTGGTGGCGCGGCTCGACGGTGAGGTCACCATCAAACGCTTCGAGCGGATCGGCGATGAGGTTCGCCTGTTGCCGCGCAACCCGGCGTACCAGCCGATTGTCGTGCGGGCCGATCAGGACCTGGCCATCGAAGGGGTGTTCTGCGGTCTGGTGAGGCAAGGCTGATGGGTGCCGTCGTCGCGCTGGATACGCTGTTCAATGGCGGCCAGGTCTGGAAGGGCCGGCCTGCGCCACCGGCCGCCAGCCCGCAACCCACCGGGCACGCGGCGCTGGATGCCGCCTTGCCCAGTGGCGGCTGGCCGGAAGCGGCGCTGAGCGAAATCCTTCTGGCCGGGCCCGGTGTCGGCGAACTGCAACTGGTGTGGCCGACTCTGGCGCGGCTGTCGGCAGCGGGCGAGCGCATCGTGCTGGTGGCGCCGCCGTTCGTGCCGTATCCGCAGGCCTGGGCCAATGCCGGGGTCGATCTGCGGCAGTTGTCGGTGATCCAGGCCAGCGAGCGCGATGCGTTGTGGGCGGCGGAACAATGCCTGCGTTCGGGCAGTTGCGGTGCAGTGCTGTGCTGGCCGCACAAGGCCGATGACCGCGCCTTGCGCCGTTTGCAGGTGGCGGCGGAAACCGGCCAGACCCTGGCGTTCGCGTGGCGGCCATTGAGCGAAGCGGTCAATCCGTCGCCGGCCGCATTGCGCATTGCCATCGATGCCCGCCCGGCGCAATTGCGCGTACTCAAGTGCCGGGGCGGACTGGCGCGCAGCGCACCGATTGCCTTTGCCGTGGGGCATTGAGGTCGCCATGCGCTGGGTTTGCATTCTGTTCCCGCAATTGGCCCTCGACGCCGTGCTGCGTCAGCGCCCCGATCCCGACCAACCGTTGGCGCTGCTCAGCGGCCCGGCCCAGCGCCGGGTGCTGCAAGCGGTCAACCCGGCGGCGCGGGCGCTGGGCTTGCGTCCGGGGCAGTCGATGACCGCCGCGCAGGCCATGAGCAAAGGTTTCGCCACCGTCGATTACGACGCGGCCGAGGTCGAGCACTGGCAGCAGTTTCTCGCGGCCTGGGCCTATCGTTTCAGCGCCCAGGTCAGCGTGCATTACCCGCGTACCGTGGTGTTCGAGATCGAATCGAGCCTCGGGCTGTTCGGTTCCTGGACGCAGTTCGAGGCGCGGTTACGCACGGAACTGACGGAGCTGGGCTTTCGTCACCGCATCGTCGCCGCGCCCAACCCGGTGGCGGCGCGGGTGTTGGCCAACGCCTATGACGGATTGGTGGTGCCCGACGGTGAAGCCCTGCGCCACCACCTCGGGCAACTGCCGGTCGACCGCATCGGGCTTGAACCGAGCGTGGCCACGGCGCTGTCGCGCATGGGCCTGCGCAACCTTCATCAGGTGCAGAACCTGCCGCGTCAGGCCCTGGCCCGGCGTTTCGAGGCGCCGATGCTCAAGCATCTGGACACGCTGTTCGGCGCACGGCCATTGGCGCTGGCGTTCTACCTGCCACCGGATCGCTTCGATGTGCGCATCGAACTCAATTTCGACGTGCAGTCTCATCAGGCGCTGCTGTTCCCGTTGCGCCGCCTGACGGGCGATCTGTCGGCGTTTCTGTGCGGGCGCGACAGCGGCGTGCAGCGCTTCGATCTGCACTTGGAGCACGCCGGGTTGCCGGACACGCTGATCAAGGTCGGCCTGCTCAGCGCCGAGCGGGATCCGGCGATGCTCTTTGAATTGGCCCGTGGTCGGTTGGAGCAGGTGCAGGTCGAGGCCCCGGTACGCGGTTTTCGTCTGCGCGCCGAGGATCTGCCGAGTTTCGTGCCGCAGTTCCAGGAACTGTTCGACGACCGCCCGCAACAGACCTTGCCCTGGGAGCAACTGCGCGAACGCCTGCGTGCGCGGCTGGGGGATGAAGCGGTGCAGGGCCTGCGCTTCCAGGCTGATCATCGACCGGAGTGCGCGTGGCAGAACGCCGATGACAAGCAGCGTTGCGCTGCGTTGCCGGGCGTGCAGCGTCCGGGCTGGTTGTTGGGCGAGCCGCAGACTGTGCCCGAAGGTTCGGCACGCATCCTCATGGGGCCGGAGCGGATCGAATCCGGCTGGTGGGACGGTGACGACGTGCGCCGCGACTATTACCTGATCCAGAACCGCGCCGGCCAGCAAGGCTGGGCGTACCGGGCGGTGGGTGAGGGCGGCCCGTTGTGGCTGCAGGGCTGGTTCGCGTGAACCAGGGTTATGCCGAGCTGCACTGCCTGTCGAACTTCAGTTTCCAGCGCGGTGCCTCCAGTGCGCTGGAGCTGTTCCAGCGCGCGAAAAAGCACGGCTATCAGGCGCTGGCGATTACCGATGAATGCACTCTGGCCGGGATTGTCCGTGCCTGGCAGGCGGCCAAGTCCGTGGAGCTGCCGCTGATCATCGGCAGCGAAATCCGCATCGAGAACGGCCCGAAACTGGTGTTGCTGGTAGAAAACATCGAGGGTTATCAGGCGCTGTGCGGCTTGATTACCCAGGCTCGACGGCGTACGCAGAAAGGCCAGTATCAAGTGCTGCGCGAGGACTTCAACGAACCGTTGCCGGGGTTGCTGGTGTTGTGGGTGCCGGAGGCGGTCGACGACGTGGAAGAGGGCCGCTGGCTGAAACAGACCTTCGGCGAACGTTTGTGGCTGGCGGTGCAGTTGCATCGCGGGCAGAACGATCAACAGCGGCTGGCCGCGCTGCTGAGTCTGGCGGGTGAGTTGCAGATTCCAGCGGTGGTCAGCGGTGATGTGCACATGCATGCCCGTGGTCGCCGTGCCTTGCAGGACACCATGACTGCGATCCGTCATCACGTCCCGGTGGCTGAGGCCGGATTGCGTCTACACCCCAACGGCGAGCGGCATCTGCGCAGTCTCGATGTGTTGCGCGGGTTGTATCCGCAGACCTTGCTGGACGAATCGGTGAGGCTGGCCCGCCGCTGCACGTTCGACCTCGGCCAGTTGCGCTATCAATACCCCAAAGAGCTGGTGCCCGAGGAACACGACGCCAGTTCCTGGCTGCGTCATTTGACCGAGCAAGGCATCGCCTGGCGCTGGCCACAAGGCGCGCAACCCAAGGTGCTCAAACAGATCGACGATGAGCTGGAGCTGATTGCCGAGCTCGGCTACGAAAGTTACTTCCTCACCGTGCACGACGTGGTGCGTTACGCCCGGGAGCAGAAAATCCTTTGTCAGGGCCGGGGTTCGGCAGCCAACTCGGCGGTGTGTTTTGCCTTGGGCATCACCGAGATCGACCCGGATCGCACCACGCTGCTGTTCGAGCGCTTCATGTCGAGGGAGCGCAACGAACCGCCGGACATCGACGTGGATTTCGAACACGAGCGCCGGGAAGAAGTCCTGCAATACGTGTTCCGTCGTTATGGCCGCCGTCGTGCGGCGCTGACGGCGGTGGTCAGCACCTATCACGCCGCCGGCGCGGTGCGCGACGTGGCCAAGGCGCTGGGCCTGCCGCCGGACCAGATCAATGCGCTGGCCGACTGCTGCGGCCACTGGAGCGATGAAACGCCGCCCGTGGAACGCCTGCGCGAAAGTGGCTTCGACCCGGACAGCCCGATCCTGCACCGGGTGCTGAGCCTGACCGGGCAACTGATCGGCTTCCCCCGGCACCTGTCGCAGCACCCCGGCGGTTTCGTGATTTCCGAGCAACCGCTGGACACGCTGGTGCCGGTGGAAAACGCCGCCATGGCCGACCGCACGATCATCCAGTGGGACAAGGACGACCTCGATGCGGTCGGGCTGCTCAAGGTGGATATCCTCGCCCTCGGCATGCTCAGTGCGATCCGCCGTTGTTTCGACCTGCTGCGTCGCCATCGCCATCAGGATCTGAGTCTGGCCACCATCCCGCCTGACGATCGCCCGACTTACGACATGATCAGCCGCGCCGACACCATCGGCGTGTTCCAGATCGAGTCCCGGGCGCAGATGTCGATGCTGCCGCGCCTGCGCCCACAGAACTTCTACGACCTGGTGATCGAGGTGGCCATCGTCCGGCCGGGGCCGATCCAGGGCGGGATGGTGCATCCGTACCTGCGCCGCCGGAACAAGGAGGAAAAGGCAACCTATCCGTCGCCGGAGCTGGAAGTGGTGCTCAAACGCACCCTCGGCGTGCCGCTGTTTCAGGAACAGGTGATGCAGATCGCCATTGTCGCCGCCGACTACAGCCCCGGCGAGGCCGATCAGTTGCGCCGCTCCATGGCCGCGTGGAAGCGCCATGGCGGGCTGGAGCCGCACAAGGAGCGGCTGGCCGCCGGCATGAAGAAAAACGGCTACACCCCGGAATTCGCCGCGCAGATCTTCGAACAGATCAAGGGCTTTGGCAGTTACGGTTTTCCCGAGTCCCACGCCGCCAGTTTTGCCTTGCTGACCTATGCCAGTTGCTGGCTCAAGTGCCATGAACCGGCGGCGTTCGCCTGTGCGCTGATCAACAGTTGGCCGATGGGTTTCTACAGCCCGGATCAGATTCTTCAGGATGCACGCCGCCATCATTTGCAGATCCGCCCGGTGGACGTGCGCGCCAGTGACTGGGATTGCAGTCTGGAGCCGATCACCGGCGAGCAACCGGCAATCCGCATGGGCCTGCGCATGATCAAGGGTTTTCGCGAGGAAGATGCGCGGAACATTGAAAACGCTCGGGCGAGGGGCGCGTTTGCCGATGTCGCCGATCTGGGCGAACGGGCCGGACTCGACAGTCGAGCCCAGGCATTGCTGGCGGATGCCGGGGCCTTGCGTGACCTGGCCGGTCACCGCCATCGGGCGCGCTGGGAAGTGGCCGGGGTGCAGAAACAGCTCGGGTTGTTTGCCGGGTTGCCGAGTCAGGAAGAGCCCGATGTGGCGCTGCCCACGCCGAGTGTCAGCGAAGACCTGTTCACCGACTACGCCACCCTCGGCACCACGCTGGGGCCGCACCCGCTGACGTTGTTGCGCGATGAGCTTCGAGCGCGGCGCTGTCGCAGTTCCCGGGAGTTGCTGGAGGTCGAGCACGGGCGACCGGTCAGCGTGGCCGGGCTGGTGACCGGCCGCCAACGACCGGCCACCGCCAGCGGCGTGACCTTCGTGACGCTGGAGGACGAGTTCGGCAACGTCAACGTGGTGGTCTGGCGTGATCTGGCCGAGCGTCAGCGTCAGGTGCTGGTCGGTTCGCAACTGCTCAAGGTCGATGGCCGCTGGGAGCGGGAAGGCGAGGTGCGGCATCTGATTGCCGGACGCTTGAGTGACCTCAGCCCGTTGCTCAACGGCATTCGGGTGCAAAGCCGCGATTTCCACTGACAACCTCTGAACCTGTGTTGATCGTTAGTGATCGTTCCCACGCTCTGCGTGGGAACGCCGCCATGGACGCTCCGCGTCCACTGTGACGCAGAGCGTCACGGGATGCATTCCCACGCGGAGCGTGGGAACGATCGGCAACTGACGGCTGCTGGCTGATACGAAAGCCAATTTGCTGGCGTCAAAAAAACCTGTCCTCAATGGTGGCACTTTGGCATAATGCCGCCCCTTTCCCGATCCCCACGACTTTGCGGTGCCGGGACACATCATTTTTCAGAAGGAATGCACAGTGAGAATGATCTCCCGGATGTTGGTCTCGGGCGTTGCGATTGCCGTCCTCGGCACCCTGGCCGGCTCGCTTTCCGGTTGCGCCACCGAAAGCTCCCGCGCACTGCCGGTGGCCAAGGTGGAAAGCGCCTCTCAGGCCTGGTCCGGTGTCCGTATCCCGATGGCCGTGGGCAAGTTCGACAACCGTTCGAGCTACATGCGCGGGATCTTCTCCGACGGCGTTGACCGCCTCGGCGGTCAGGCCAAGACCATCCTGATCACTCACCTGCAGCAGACCAACCGTTTCTCGGTGCTGGATCGCGACAACATGGGCGAAATCCAGCAGGAAGCGGCGATCAAGGGGCAGGCCCAGCGTCTGAAAGGCGCCGATTACGTGGTCACCGGTGACGTCACCGAGTTCGGCCGCAAAGAGACCGGCGATCACCAACTGTTCGGCATTCTCGGCCGTGGCAAGACCCAGGTCGCCTACGCCAAGGTCAACCTGAACATCGTCAACATCAGCACGTCCGAAGTGGTGTATTCGACCCAGGGCGCCGGCGAATACGCCTTGTCCAACCGCGAAATCATCGGCTTCGGCGGCACTGCTGCCTACGACTCCACCCTCAACGGCAAAGTCCTCGATCTGGCCATGCGCGAGGCGATCAATCGCCTGGTCGATGGCATGAACGCCGGTGCCTGGAAACCGGGCAACTGATAGACGCCCAACGCAAGGAGCAACACACCATGAATCTGTCCCTGTCCCGGCCGTTGATGGCCTTGACACTGACCGCCAGCGCCTTGCTGGCTGGTTGCAGCAGCCCGCAAACCCTGTACCAGTGGGAAGGCTACCAGCCACAAGTCTACGAATACTTCAAAAGCGAAACGCCGAAAGAGGCCCAGGCCGAAGCGCTGGAAGCCGATCTGCAAAAGATCCGCGCCAGTGGTAAGCCCGTACCGCCGGGTTACCACGCACACCTCGGTCTGCTGTACCTGAGCATGGGCAAGGACGATCAGATGGTGCAGCAACTGCGCACCGAGAAGACCCTGTTCCCCGAGTCCGGCACGTACATGGATTTTCTGCTTAAAAACGCCAAGACCGGGGACGCCAAATGATCGCGCGCGCCCTGAAACTGCTGGCCGCGGGCCTGGCGCTGACCGTTCTCGGCGGCTGCGTTGCACCAAAGGCCGTGGACTATTCGGCGTACAAGCAAGCGCGCCCGAAATCCATTCTGGTGCTGCCGCCGCTGAACACCTCGCCGGACGTCAAGGCGTCCTACAGTCTGTTGTCGCAAGTGACGTTCCCGCTGGCCGAAGCCGGTTACTACGTATTGCCGATCACGCTGGTCGACGAGACGTTCCGCCAGAACGGCCTGACCACGCCGGATGACATCCATCAGGCGCCGGCCAACAAACTGCACGAAATCTTCGGCGCCGACGCGGCGCTGTACATCACCGTCAGTGAGTACGGCACACGCTACATGGTGATCAGCAGCGAAACTGCCGTGACCGCCAGCGCCAAACTGGTCGACCTGAAAACCGGCACCACCCTGTGGACCGGTTCGGCCCGGGCGTCGAGCGAAGAGGGCGGCAACAACAGTGGCGGCGGCCTGATCGGCGCACTGATCACCGCTGCGGTGAAACAGATCGTCAACAGCTCCACCGATGCCGGCTACCCGATTGCCGGTGTGGCCAGCAATCGTCTGCTGTCGGCCGGTCATCCGGCAGGCCTGCTGTACGGGCCACGGTCGCCGAAGTACGGCACTGACTGATCGACCTGTAACGGCGGCCCACCTCGGTGAGCCGCCGTTTTATTTGGCGGGCCAGAACCGCTCGCCACCCCCCGGCGCCTCCGTCCACGCTTGCAACGAGCGGGTCGGCAAATCGAAGTAATCCCGGGTCCGTGCATAACCATGGCCGCCCATGCGCCCGATCGCATCCAGCCCCAATTGATCGATGTACAGGGTTTTCGGGTCGATCAACTCGTCGCGCACATGCGCCATCAACACCTCGCCAAAAATGATCTCCCGCGACTGACCGATGTTCAGCGCCATCATCCGCCGACACTCCAGCGCCACCGGTGCTTCGCCGATGCGTGGGCATTTGACCGAAGTGCCGGGGATTGCCGTCAGGCCGGCAGCGGTCAACTCATCGAAACCCGGCGCGAACGGTACGGCGCAGACGTTCATGGCTTCCACCAGCGCATCGTTGACGATGTTGATGGTGAATTCCTGGTTCATCTGGATATTGCGGGTGGTGTCCTTGGGGCTCTGGTCGCCGTAGTTCTCCACGCCGAGCGCGAGAATGGGCGGGTCCGCCGACAGCGCATTGAAGAAGCTGAACGGCGCCGCATTGACCCGGCCTTCGCCGTCGATGGTGGTGACCAGGGCAATCGGGCGTGGCACCACGCTGCCGATCAGAATCTTGTATTTTTCCCGTGGGCTCAGTTGGCTGAAATCGAAGCTGTGCATGGCAGTGTTCTCTAAAGAAGTGGATCGATGGCGCTCAACGGCGCTTCGGCGCTGTAGTCATCGGCGAACGGAATGGCCGGCTGGAACAGGGTTTTCCAGTCCGGTCGGCCAAAGGCCCGGTCGCTGTGGCTGCGCATCAGTTTTTCGTATTGGTGTTGGGCCTGGCGTTGCAGAGTGGGGTAATCGACGCCGTTGACCTGACCGTCGTGCATCACGCAACGACCGTCGATGTAGCTGGCAATGCAGTCGTCGCCGCGCCCGGCCAGCAGCAGGTTTTTCAGTGGGTCGAACAGCGGGCCCAGATGCAGACCGCGCAGGCTGAATACGGTGATGTCGGCCTTGGCGCCCGGCGCCAGGCGACCGAGGTCGTCTCGGCCCAACGCCTTGGCGCCGCCAAGGGTGGCGGCGTTGTACAGATCGAGGCTGCTGGTCAGCGTCGAGCCGCCCTCCATCAACCGCGCGATGTTCAAACCGTGGCGCATGTTTGCCAGCAAGTCCGCCGGCCAGGTGTCGGTGCCGAGGGCGAAATTGATGCCCTTGGCGCGATAACGTCCGAACGAATTCAGTGCCTCGCCGTCGCGGGCGAACACCAGCGGGCAGTGCACCAGACTCGCGCCGCCGTCGATGACCCGTTGCAGATCGTCATCGCCCGAGGTGTAGATGCCGTGGGGCAACAGGCTCCGCGGGGTGAGCAGGTCGAGTTGCTGCAACCAGCCCAGCGGCGTGGTGCCGCGCAACTGCTCGACCATCGCCACTTCGCCGGGCGCCTGACAGCAATGCAGACGCATCGGTGCGTTCAGTTCGCGGCTCAGGGCGGAGGTGCGCTGAAGCAGCGCCGGGGTGCAGGTCTGGATGCGATCCGGCAGCAGCGCACCGCGAATCAGCCCGGCGTGTGCGCCATCAAAATTCTTGAAAAACTGTTCAGCCGCGCCCAGTCCAGCCAGTCCCCGCGCCTCATCCCAGTGATGGGCGAGGGTGCCGTCGGCGCGCCAGTAACTCATACCGCTCATGTAGCAGGGGCCAAGGTACGTGCGCAGCCCCAGCTCGCCCGCCACGTCGGCGACAGCCGCGAACTCGTCGTAGGTTTCCGCCCATTCGCGGTAGTACATCGAGGTGATCGGCATCGCCGTGGTGATGCCGTTGCGGATCAACTGGGTGAAGGCGTAGCGGTATTTGAAGACCTCTTCTTCCGGGCTGAACGACTCACGCGGGCCGGTCGCCAGATATTCCGCAGACCACATGCGGCCCATGCTGCGCTCATCGCCGTTGTCCAGAGTCAGTACGGTGGAATCGAGGTCGCCAAGGGCGTCGAGATCGATGAAACCGGGGCCGATCAGCGTATTGCCGTAGTCGATCCACTGATCCACCGGCCCTTGGTAACCGCGCCCGACAAACTCGATGCGCGATCCGCTGAATACCACTTCACCGTCACGCCACAACACATGCTGCGTGCCGTCGAAACCGACCACGCAACTGGCCTTCAGGCCGATCCGTTTCACAGACGGCTGCCCAGCAAGCGACCGCCGCTGGCGATCAATTCGCCGCCGCGATACACCTGACGCACAGGGCGCGAAACCACGGCTTCACCGAGGGTTTCGACCGGCATCAACAGAAAGTCTGCCTGCTTGCCGATGTCGAAGCCGTAATCCTCGATCCCCAATGCGCGGGCACCGTTGACTGTCGCCGCTTCGAACACCGCCGCCAATTCATCGTCCTTGCCCAGATCGAAACGGAACGCCAGCAACATCGCCCGTTCGAGCATGTCGCCATTGCCCATAGGTGACCACGCATCGCGAATGCCATCGGAGCCCAGGCACACGTTGACGCCGGTCTCGCGCAGCGCCATAAACGGCGGAACGGCGCAGTCGGCCGGCGCCGAACTCATCAGCGAAATGCCCAGCGCGGCGAGGCGTTCGGCGACCGGTTTGACCTGACTCCAGGGCAGCATGCCGAGGCAATAGGCGTGGCTGATCATCACCCGGTTCTGCAGGTTGAAACGCTCGGTGTAATCGGCGATCCGGGCGATCTGCCACAGACCCAGTTCACCCTTGTCGTGCAGGTGAATATCGACGCCACGCTGGAATTCGCGGGCCAGTTTGAACACGAATTCCAGTTGCGCGATCGGGTCGTTGTCGATGCCGCAGGGGTCGAGCCCGCCGACGTTTTCCACACCCAGGGCCATGGCTTCGCGCATCAGCTCGGCGGTGCCGGGGCGGCTGATCAGGCCGGTTTGCGGGAAGACCACCAGTTGCAGGTCGATCAGGTCGCTGTAGGTTTCGCGCAGTTGTTGCATGGCTTCGACGTGACGCAGGCCGAATTCCGGGTCGATGTCGACGTGACAACGCATCGTCAACGAACCCCGGGCGATGCAGTTTTCCAGCAGGGCGCCGGCGCGTTCGGCAATCGGCGTTTTCACTTCGCGCAGGACGCGGCGCTCGTTGCTGATGTAGTCCTTGAGCGTCGGGCCGGCGCTGTTCGGGCGCCAGGGCTGGCCGTACAGGGTCTTGTCGAGGTGGACGTGGCTTTCCACCAGCGGCACGGTGAGCAACTGGTTCTGGCCGTCGATGTCGGTGGCGGCCACGGGCGCGTTGGAGGCCGGGCGGCGTTGGCTGAACTTGCCGTTTTCGATCAGCAGGTCTTCGGCGGGGGCGCCGTAGGGGCGGATGTTTCTGAGCCAGCGGGGGTGGGACATGGGAACCTCGGTGTTCTTTGAGATTTTTTCCCTCACCCTAGCCCTCTCCCGGAGGGAGAGGGGACCGAATGGGGGATATTGAAGAGTTACGCCGACCTGAACGAACTGCTCTGAATCCATAATCGACTCGATCTCTGAATCCATAATCGACCAGGTCTTTCAGGTCGGCGGACAGCGCAAGACGACTCGGTCAGTCCCCTCTCCCTCGGGGAGAGGGCTAGGGTGAGGGGGCTCTCCAGATCGGTCTGGGTGGTCGGCGTTCAGATAAACCAGCGATCCAGGATCAACCCTTGAGCTTCGACCAAATCCGATCCTGCAGCTCCCGCGCCTTGTTGCTGCATTCCTTCTCCGGCCGCAGGCGCGAGGCGTATTCCTCGGGCATGTTGATCGCGTCCATGACCTTCCATTTCGCATCCAGCAACTGATCGCTCTGAATCCCGTTGGCGTAGGCGATGGCGTTGGACACAGCAGCGGCGTTCTCAGGTTTCATCATCCAGTCGATAAAGATCTTCGCGTTGCCCGGATGCGGGGCGCTTTTCGGTACGGCGAAGTTGTCCTGGAACATCGCCAGGCCTTCTTTCGGGTACACGTATTTGATCGTGCTCTTCTGCAACGTGGCGCGGGCCGTCGAGCCGTTCCAGTTCTGCATCATGATCACTTCGCCCGAGGCCATGCGGTCGACGGTGTTGTCCGAGCTGTACATCTTCAAAAACGGTTTCTGCTTTTGCAGCAGTTCGAGGATGCGCTTGGCGTCCTGCGGGTTTTCCGTGCATTCGTCGACATTCAGGTAATGGCTGGCGGCGTTGATCACGCTGCTGGAGGTGTCGAGGGCGGCGAGTTGGCCTTGCAGTTCCTTGCGCGGTTCGAAGAATTCTTTCCACGAGTCGTCGAGCTTGCCGCCCGGCACCCGGGCGCTGTCATAGGAAAAACCGGTGGTGCCCCACAGGTACGGCGCCGAAAACTTGCGCCCCGGGTCGAAGCTCGGATCGCGGAACGGGCCTTTGACGTACTGGAAGTTACTCAAGGTCGGGGTGTCGATTTCCAGCAGCAGGTCCTGCTTGATCAGCGTCTGCATGATCGACTGCGACGGCACGATCACGTCATACGCGGCGCCGCCGGCCTGCAATTTGGCGAGCAGGGTTTCGTTGCTGTCGTAGCCGTCCATGGTGACCTTGATCCCGGTCTCCTTTTCGAACTTGGCCAGCAGGTCCACCGGGTAGTAATCGGTCCAGTTGTAGAAGAACAATTCCTTGGGCTCGGCGGCGTGGGCGCCGAACGCGGTGAAACAACTCAGGGCCAGACCGGATACTGCCAGACGCATGTTTTTCAATTTCATGAGAGCGCTCCAGGTTTATTGTTGTTTGTCGCGTTGGCCGAGCCAGAAGGCCAGCACCACGAGCACGATGGAAATCACCAGCATCAGGGTCGAAATCGCGTTGATCTCAGGTGTTACGCCAGCCTTGATCGCCGAGAAGATGTACACCGGCAACGTGGTCGAACCGGGGCCGGCGACGAAGAAGGTCATGATGAAATCGTCGAGGCTGACCACGAACGCCAGCACCGAACCGGACAACACCGCCGGCCACAGCAGCGGCAAGGTCACGCGGCGGAACACCTGCCACGGGTTGGCGTACAGATCGTTGGCGGCCTCCAACAGGCTCTTGTCCAGATCGTTGAGCCGTGCACGGATCGGCAGGTAGGCGAACGGTATGCAGAAGCCGATGTGCGCGACGATCACCGTCATCAAACCGAGCTTGATCCCCAGCGCCATGAACAGCAGCAGGGTGGCCACGGCGGTGACGATCTCCGGCAGGATCAGCGGCAGGTTGATCCCGCCTTCGACCATTTTCTGCCCGTAGAACGGCCGGTATGTCGCCAGTGCTGCGAGCAGCGCAATCGCCGTGGCGCACACGGTGGCGATGGTCGCGACGATGATCGAGTTCAGCGCCGCCGTCTGGATCGACGGGTTGGCCAAGATCCGCCCGTACCAGGCAAACGAGAACTCGGTCCACACCGTCGCCGAGCGGTTGGCGTTGAAGCTGTAGGCGATCAACACCAGGATCGGCACGTACAGGTAGGCGAGGATCAGCAGGCTGATTTCCCGGGTCACGGGGAGTTTTTTCAGGTGCAGAGAAATCATGCTTTCGCTCCCCGGTTCAGGGTTTTCGCCGCACTGCGGCTGTAGAGGGCGTAGAGCACCAGTGACAGCAGCAGAATCCCCAGCAACAGGAACGACAGCGAACTGCCCAGCGGCCAGTTGCGCGCGGTGCCGAACTGTTGCTGGATCAGGTTGCCGATCATCAAAGTCTTGCCGCCGCCGAGGATCGCCGGGGTGATGAAGGCGCCGAGGCTCGGCACGAACACCAGCAACGCACCGGCAATCACGCCGGGCATCGACAGCGGCAGGATGATTCGGCGCAGCGCATGCCAGCGATTGGCGCCCAGGTCATAGGCGGCCTCCACCAGACGCCAATCGAGTTTTTCCAGGGTCGAGTAGATCGGCAGAATCATGAACGGCAGGAAGCTGTAGACCAGACCCACGCTGACAGCGAAGTCGTTGTAGAGCAGGGTGATGCCGCCGGCACTCGGGAACAGCGCGTTGAGACTCTGGGCGACCCAGCCCTGTTCACGCAGGATGATCAGCCACGCGTAGTTGCGGATCAGCAGGTTGGTCCAGAACGGAATGGTGATGAGTAACACCATCAGGTTGCGTCGGCGCGGGGTCAGGCTCGACATCCATAACGCCACCGGAAACCCGAACAGAAAGCACAACACCGTGGTGCCACCGGCCTGGAACACCGAGCGCAGCAGCGCCTGGGCGTAGACCCAGTTCAGCTCCAGTTCGCCGTCGAAACCTTCCTGGAAAAACAGCTGCACGTAACTCTGCATTTGCCATTGGGCCTGCCAGTCGACGCCGCCGTAGGTGTTGCGCGGCAGCAGGCTGATGTAGCCCATGATCCCCAGCGGAATGGCGATCAGGGCGAGCAGGGTCAACACCACCGGGCTGAGCAACAGCGCGCGGTTGAGGGAGGGGGAAGTGCTGCTGACGCTCATCTCAGGCCTCCATCAACAGGCAGGCCTGGGGCGGCAGGTGCACCGCCACGCGCTCGCCGACCGCCCGACCACGGTTCAGGCCTTCGTTGTTTTCCCGCAGCATGACTTTGATGTCATTGTTCAAACGGCACTGGTACAGGGTCGCGGTGCCGACATACAGCACGGCCTCGATCACGCCGCGCAGATGATGCGGCTGGTCCGCCGTGACCAGTTGCGAACGCTCGGGACGAAACGCCAGTTGCACGCTGCTGCCATTGACGCCTTGCGGCGGGCAGGGGATTTCCACCGGCATGCCGTTGGGCACGAAGATGTTTTCGTTGTGCTCGCCGCGCCTGAGCTGTCCGGGAAGGAAATTGATGTCGCCAATGAACTGGGCGACGAAACGGTGCTGCGGGCGTTCATAGATGTCGGTCGGGGTGCCGATCTGCAGGATCTTGCCGGCGGACATCACCGCAATCCGGTCGGACAGGGTCAGGGCTTCTTCCTGATCGTGGGTGACGAAGATGAAGGTGATCCCGGCTTCCTGCTGCACGCGCTTGAGTTCGACCTGCATTTCCTTGCGCAGCTTCAAGTCCAGCGCCGACAGCGGCTCGTCGAGCAACAGCACTTTCGGTTTCGGCGCCAGGGCCCGGGCCAGCGCCACGCGCTGCTGCTGGCCGCCGGACAATTCCGCCGGTTTACGTCCGGCCAGGTGCTCCATCTGCACCAGCGCGAGCATCTCGTCGACCCGTCCGGGGATCGTCTTGCGATCAAGACCCTGCATCTCGAGGCCGAAGGCGATATTCTGCGCGACACTCATGTGCGGAAACAGCGCGTAACTCTGGAACACCGTGTTGACCCGACGCTTGAACGGCGGCAGGTGGTTCACCGTTTCGCCCGCCAGACGGATCTCGCCGTCGCTGACGTGTTCGAAACCGGCGATGGTGCGCAGCAGGGTGGTCTTGCCGCAGCCCGAGGGGCCGAGCAGGGTGAAGAACTCGTTATCGGCGATGTTCACCGACACGTTGTCGAGGGCCGGCGCGAGGCCAGGATCATCAGAGTACCGTTTGGAGACATTACGCACTTCAATTGCTATTGGTTGACCCATAATGGTGCAATCCTCTAATTATTGTATGCAATATCTGAATGCAATTTAGAAATACCCGGATTAATCTGCGGGTGCAACCCCCTTTTTCCCTGGCTGACGCTCTTGTAGGGATCGCGCCGGGAACCGTTGCCCGCACTGAAGGAGTTTTCAAATGACCGAGAAGAAACTGGAAACCACGGTCGACCGCGTCTACCAAGGGGTTTACGAGGCGATCAGCAAGCGCTCGCTGCGTCCGGGAATGAAACTGGGCGAAGCGTCGCTGGCGGAATTGTTCAATGTCAGCCGCACGTCGGTTCGGGCGGCGCTCAAGCAATTGGAGGCCGACGGCCTGGTCACCACCGAGCCCAATAAAGGTGCGTCGGTGTCGCTGCCCAGCGATGAAGAGATCCGTTCGCTGTTCGAAACCCGGCGCCTGATCGAGATCGGCATCGTCACCGAGCTGTGCCGACGCAAGGACTCCGCCGCGATGCAGGACCTGCGCGAGCACCTGCTGCTGGAAGACGAGGCCCATGCGGCCGGTGACCACGAGCGGCTGATTCACCTGCTTGGCGAGTTCCACATCAAACTGGCCCGCAGCCTGAACAACCCGGTGTTGCTCGACTGGTTCCAGAAGCTGATTTCCCGCGCCTCGCTGTATGCCGCCGCGCTGGATGACGACAGCCACGAAGCTTGCCGCGATGACGAGCATCTGCGCCTGATCGAGTACATCGAGGCCGGCAATCAGAGCGCCGCCATCGAGCTGACCTGCATGCACCTGGACGGCATTCAGAAGGCGATTCTCGACGTCGCTGCGAAGCTCAAGACCGGCTACCACCCGCTCAAACACCTGATCGAAGTCTGAGCGCCGGCCGCCAGTGAAATCGGCTATACCTCTATGAAACCATCGCTGCCCGATGCGCTCGAAACAGACGGGCGCCACGTCATCGGGCGTAGCGATCGAGCGAACCAACCACAAGGCGTTGAAGCAGTCGATGCAGTTTTTATCCGATAGCCACGGGTGTGACGGCTGGCAGGGCGAGATGGCCGGACGCATCCGCGCCTTTGACTGGAGCGGGACCGACCTGGGCCCCCTCGAAACCTGGCCGGCCAGCCTGTGCAGCACGGTGCAGTTGATGCTTGCCTCGCCGTTGCCGATGGTCATGCTCTGGGGCCATGCCGGCTACATGATCTACAACGACGCCTACTCGCGGTTCGCCGGCGGACGGCACCCTTATCTGTTGGGTGTGCCGGTGGAACTGGGCTGGCCGGAAGTCGCCGATTTCAACCGGCATGTGGTCGACACCTGTCTGGCGGGCGGCACCCTCGAATACCGCAACAAAGTACTGGTGCTGTTGCGCGACGGCGTGCCCGAGGATGTCTGGCTCGACCTTTATTACAGCCCGGTGGCCAATGATGCCGGGGTGCCTTCGGGCGTGATGGCGATGGTGGTGGAAACCACCGAACTGGTGCTGTCCGAACGCCTGCGCCAGGCCGCCGAAGACGCTTATCGCGCCGACAACGAACGGGTTCGACTGGCGCTGAACGCCGGGGCACTGCTCGGCTCGTTTGTCTGGGACGTGCGTAACAACGTGCTGTCCGCCGACGAGCGATTCGCCCGCACCTTTTCCTTTCCGCCGGACCAGGACCTGACCAACCTGCCGCAGCACATTGCCGAAGCGCACATTCATCCCGATGACCGCAGTTGGGTGCAGGAATGTGTCGAGAACTCGGTGCGTACCGGTGAACCGTACAACGCCGAATACCGCGTATTGCGCGCCGATGGCACTCATCTGTGGGTGCTGGCCAGCGGCGGTTGCGAATTCGATGAGCAGGGCCAGGCATTTCGATTCCCCGGTGTGTTGATCGACATTCATGAACGCAAGACCGCTGAAGAATCCCTGCTCAAATTCACTCGCAACCTCGAACAGCGTGTGGCCGATGAGGTTGAGGCGCGCCTGAGCGCCGAAGAGCAATTGCGCCAGTCGCAGAAGCTCGAAGCCATCGGCGGCCTTACTGGCGGCGTGGCCCATGACTTCAACAACCTGCTGCAAGTGATCGCCGGCAATCTGCATCTGCTGGCGCGCCACGAACCGAACAATGCCAACGTGCAACGCCGGGTCAGCGCCTCGTTGGCGGCGGTGGAGCGCGGTGCCAAACTGTCCTCGCAACTGCTCGCGTTTGCCCGTCGCCAGCCGCTGTCGCCGGCGGTGTGTGATCCGCGGCAGATATTCGAAGGCGTCGGCGAGTTGCTGCAACGGGCGCTGGGCGAAACCATCCAGATCGATGTGCAGTTGCCCGAGGAACCGTGGCACATCAACGTCGACCGCAACCAACTGGAAAACGCCATTCTCAATCTGGCGATCAATGCCCGGGACGCCATGAAAGGAGAGGGCACCATCGTGCTCGGCGCCGCCAACACCTCGCTCGACCGGGCGTTCTGCGTCGGCAAGGGCATCGTGCCGGGGGATTTTGTGCGAGTCTCGGTCAGCGACAGCGGCGTGGGCATTGCGCCGCACATGCTGGAGCAGGTCTTCGAACCGTTCTTCACCACCAAGGCCGATGGCCAGGGCACGGGCCTCGGATTGAGCATGGTGTTCGGTTTCGTCAAACAGAGCGGCGGGCATGTCGAGATCGACAGCCAGGTCGGCGAGGGCACGCGGGTGCAGTTGTATTTCCCGCGCAGCCTGCGGCCGCTGATCGATGAGACGCCCGGTGTGCGTCGTCAGCAGGCGGGCGGCAACGAAACCATTCTGGTGGTCGAGGACAACGAAGCGGTGCGTACTTCGGCGGTCGAATTGCTGCGTGAAGAAGGCTACCGCGTGCTGGTCGCCGGCAATGGCGACACGGCGATGCAGATGTTGCTGGAGGGCGCCCGGGTCAACCTGATCTTTACCGATGTGGTCATGCCCGGGCTGATCAAGAGCTCCGACCTGGCGGCGTGGGCCAAGGTGCAGATGCCGCCGGTGGCCGTACTGTTCACGTCGGGACATACCCGGGACATCATCTCGCGCAATCATCAGCTCAGCCCCGACACCCATTTGCTCGGCAAACCTTACGGGCCTGAGGCGTTGTTGCAGATGATCCGTGCGGTGCTGAGTACCTGACTGTCGCGGATCAACGAAGGGCGACGAACGGGCACCGCTGGTCTGACAGGTGGTCGACAGAACCGGTCAACCGAGGCCATTCTGATAACTGGCCAGCGCAATCGGTCGCGTTGGCTGCCGATCAACTGACGGAGGTGTTCCATGCCGGTGACCCATGATCTGTTACAGGACTTGAAGCTTACGAAGGAAGAGATCCAGCAAAAACGCACCGCGGATCCACATCTGGATGCACTGATCAACAAGTACTCCCAGGCGGACGCCGAAGTCGTCAAGGCCGAGACGGCGACCTCGGATGCGCCGAGCGACGACACGCTGAAGAAACTCAAAGAGAAACGCTTGCAGGTCAAAGACAAGATCGTTCAGCAGTTGCAGGCGCGAACCTGACCGTCAGTCGCGCCATTGATCTTCGGTGGTGCACGACTGGAACGACAGCCACGACGGCACCTCGAATGTACAGAGTCTTCACTTGGCGACTCTCTGCGAGGTGCCTCATGAACAAACCCAAGCTCCCCAATTACAAGTTCCCCAGTGAAGAGCAGGGCGCATTCGACCCGGTTCCCACGCATCCCGAGCCCAACAGCCCGGCGCATACCGTCCGCCATCCTGAGGAGGAACGGAAGATCGCGGATCTGCCGGAAGATGAAGACCCGGAAAAATTCGATCGGTCCAACAACTGACCGTCCGCCATCGCTGGATCGTCGGCCCGCCGCATCGCAGCGATGGCGCCCGCCGGTTCAACACGAATTTCAGGCCTTCATTTCAAGGCCGCATCCAGCGGCATCCGCGCCATGTGCGTGGCCTTCAGCGAGCCGAAATACAACCAGTCGCCATACTCGCGCGCCGTGGTGATCGGCGAGTAATTGCCGGCGCTGGCATCCTGCAGATTGGCGATCACCTTGCCGTCCAGATCCAGCCCCAACACGAACCCGCGTTTTTCCAGCGGTTTGGGCAGGACGGTCATTGCCCGCACCAGCATCTTGCGCACGAACGGATGCCCGGCGGTGCGATCCAGCAACGGATTGCGCGGCGTGTACAGCGCCACCCAGAAACGATCCCGCCCATTGAACGCAAGGTTGTCCGGCAACCCCGGCAGGTTGTCGATGAACAGGTCATGGGTGCCGGCCTTGGGCCCCGTCAGCCAATAGCGGCTGATGCGGTAGGCGCCGGTTTCATTGACCAGCACATAGGCGTCTTCCGGGCCGAGGGTCACGCCATTGGCGAATTCCAGTTTATCGAGCAGGACGCTGGTCTTGCCGGTCTGGAAGTCATAGCGCAGCAGACGCCCGTCACCGCCGTGCTCGATGATCGCTTCGCCGTCATGGCCGTAACCCCAGCGACTGGAGGCATCGCTGAAGTAGGCGTAATGCCCGGATTTGTCGATGGCCACGTCATCGGTGAAACCGAACTTCAGGCCATTGGCTTCAGTGGTCAGCGCAATCAGTCGGCCCTGGGCATCGAGTGACAGCAAACCCTTGACCCCGTCGGCGATCACCAGCAAGCCGTTGGGGTGCCGCGCCAGACCCAGAGGCCGGCCGCCGGTATCGGCCAGCACTTTGCGCTGCTGGCCGTCGAGGCTGGTGCGGATCAGGCGTCCATCGTGCAATCCGGTGATCAGCGCATCGTTTTCCAGCAGCAGGGCTTCCGGGCCTTCGATGTCGCTGGGGCCGACCTGCGCTGCGCTTTTGAGGCGCTGATTTTCGGCGTATATCCCTTCGGTCAGCGACGGTGCCGGTTGTGGCGTCCATGCCACCGGTTCAACCTTGGTCGGCATCAGCAGCAGAAAGGCCAGGATGAGGGCAATCAGCAGCAAGATCAGATGGCGCAGCTTCACACGTGAGCTCCCGCGAGTGCCAGATGCCGGGTCGCCCTGTCGCGCAGGGCCAGCATCGAGGCCGCCGATTCACGTTCGATGCGGCGTTTGAGCAGCAACTGGTTGGCGATGCGCATGCCCAGGCTCTCGAAGCGGTAATCGAGGGTGCGTACGAAAGCCGTGCCTTCGCCTGCGGCCGAGCATTCATAGGTCAAATGCAACGACAGCCCATGATCGCCCTGGGCCCGGGCACACCAGCGCCGCCCCGGCAGGTATTCGGTGACTTCCCAGCTCAAATGGCCTTCGCGGCCACCGGCATGAATGTCTTCCTCGAAACGCGCGCCGGCATGCAGCGGCCCGGCAGGGCCATCGATTTTCAGCGAGGAAGGATGCCATTCCGGCCAGCGGCTGACGGTGGCGGCATAGGCGAGTACGGCAATCGGGTCGCCAGCGATGTCGATCGGATGCTGCATGCGGGTCATGGGCGTTCTCGAATCGGTCAAAGGGACGGGCTCCGGCTCCCAATAGAGGGTGCCGAACAGGTAATCCATCAGGGGCAGGACGATGTTGAAGTTGCGCTCCTGCATGCGCTCGCGCCGGTGATGCAACTCGTGCAGACGGCGCATCTGGCGGATCCACGGCAGGCGGCTCAGCGGGTGTTGCGCCGGCAAGTGCTCGCAGGCGTGAAACACCTCGTAGGTCAGGTAGCCCAGCACCATGCTGCCGCCGAACAGTCCGGCGACGTTGGCGTTGACCTGCGCGAACAGCCACCACAGGGGCAGGGTGATCACCAGCGTGTGCACTACGATCAGCCACGCCGGAAACAGGATCACCCGCCAGTCGCGGGCGCTGTCCCAGGTCATGTGGCCGGGGGTGAAGAAGCTGTGATGGTCGCCGGCATGGCGGGCGTAGAACATCTTGGCGAAGGCTTTTTTGTGATGCCCGAGGTGGCGGTGCACCACGTACACGCCGAAGTTGAAGAACAGCAAGGTCAGCGGCACGGCTAGCCATTCCAGCGGACGCACCTGATGCGCGCTGCCCCAGAAGGCGCCGATGGCCAGCACGCCGAACAGCAGCACGAAGGCGCCGTGCAGCCACGGGTTGTACAGCGGATGAATCGCCGCACGATAGCGGCTGCGAAATGCCTCGGTGGTCTGCCTCACTGCGGTCACCTGCGGATATTGTCGTTATACCCGGCAGATTAGCCGATCCCGCCGTTTGTGCAGGGTCTACCTTGAGGTCACAACTGCCATGCTCCGGTGCATAGCGGTCGTCAGCTCAACGGGTTCCAGCGTTGCGACCAGTCGTCATCGGCCTTGATCACTTCGCGCAGCAGATCGAATGCCTGCTGCAGCGTCGCCGAATCGCGGTCACGGGAGTAGACGAGGTAGGTCGGGTAGCCGAATTCCGGGGCTTTGGTGACGGTTTCCAGTGCGCCGCTGTCCAGATAGGTGCGCACCACCCGCGTGCGGAAATAGCCGCTGCCGCCGTTCTCCAGAATGTATTGCAGGGCCAGCGGGCCGAGGTTGAAGCTCAGGGCCGCCTTGGCTTTTTCCGGCAGCGCAGCGTCGTGTTGACGGCGGAAGTCCTCGCCCCAATCGATGTACACGTAGGGAGCAGGGCGGTTGGGGGTTCTGACCAGAATCAGTTTCTCTTCCAGCACTTGCTCGACCTGCAATCCCGGCCAGTATTCCGGTTGGTAGACCAGCGCTGCGTCAAGCACGCCGAGTTCGAGCTGACGCAGCAGGTTCTCGCCGTCGCGGATGTCCATGCGCAGGGCATGGCTGGGAATCTTCTCGCGCAGTTCGGCAGCCCAACTGAGCATCAACGGGTTGCACAGACTGACCTCGCCGCCGATGTGCAGCACGTTGTCGTAGCCTTCGGGCAGCGGCAGGTCACGGCGGGCGGCTTCCCAGGTCTGCACCAGTTGATTGGCGTAGACCACGAAAGCCTCGCCGTTGGCAGTCAGGCGCGCACCGGCGCGGTTACGCACGAACAGTGTGCTGCCCAACTGGCTTTCGAGTTTCTGCACACGGGCGGTGATGGCGGTCTGGGTGACGAACAGCTTCTCGGCCGCCGCAGCGAGGCTGCCGTGGCGGACGATTTCCAGAAAGGTGCGGGCGAGGTCGATGTCCATGGGAGCGCCGGTGTCTGAGGTGCCCGCATTGTAGGTGCAGGCTCGCGATCGCGTCATCGTGAAATCGCGAACCTGCATCGGGACTCAACCGGCGAGCTCAGCCTCACGCACTCGCGCCCAATCCTCCACCAACCGCGCCGGCGTGCAGCAAGTCTTGCGCTTGTACACAAAATTCCGGCACTTCTCGGCGAACTGATTGCGGTTGTACAGCATGTCTTCCTGCATCTCTTGCAACTCGGTTTCGCGGCATTGACGGATCAACTCATGATCGACCCGCAGCTTGCGTTCACGCACTGGCGCATACGTCGGATCGCTCAGTACCGAATTGGCCCGTTGCAGCAGCCACAAACCAAACTCGTCCGGGCAACGCGGGCCTATTTCCTGGACCATGCCCAGTTGCAACGCCTGAGCAGCGCTGACCGGCAGACAGGCCTGGGTCAGTTGTTCGGCCATGGCCGGGCCGACGGCGCGGGGCAGGCTGTAGGTCCAGTATTCCGAGCCGTACAGGCCCATGCTTTTGTAATGCGGGTTGAGCACGATGTCGGCGCGAGCGAACACGATGTCAGCCGCCAGGGCGAGCATCACACCGCCCGCGCCGGCATTGCCGGTGACGCCGCTGACCACCAGTTGCCGCGCGCTGAGCAATTCCTCGCACACATCGTCGATCGCCTGGATATTGGCCCAGGCTTCGGCGCCCGGATCTTCGGCGGCCTGGATCACGTTCAGGTGCACACCGTTGGAAAAACTGCCGCGTCCACCCTTGATCAACAGCACCTGAGTGTCGCGGGATTTGGCCCAGCGCAGGGCCTCGACCATGCGCCGGCACTGCTCGGTGCTCATGGCGCCGTTGTAGAACTCCAGTGTCAGCTCGCCGACCTGCCCGGATTCGCGATAACGGATCGGCTGATACGCCTCGTCGCTGAACGGCGCGTTGGCAATCGACCAGTCCAGCACCGGCACGTGCGCCAGTTGCCCGGCCAGCACATGCCGTGCCGGTCGCTTGAAGGTTTCTTCGCCCGGTTGCGGTTTGCGCCGCAGCGAGCCGATCCACAGGCTGTGATCACCGGTCGCCACCAGCACCGCATCGTCGTGCACCGCGAGGATCTCGCCGGGTATCCCGGTGCGCTGATCAAGGTGCGCGTCGTACACGTAATACTGGCCACCAGCGAGGCTCGCGAGCACGCCGGGCTGACCGTCAGCCGCGTCGATGCAGCGCTTGATGAAGCGCGAGCAGTCGTGCCAACCGAAGGTGCGATCGTCCTGCTTCATGTTCGGTTGCAGGCGTCCCAGAACCTTGGGATCGGCGTAATCCAGGTCCATCGGGACAAAGCCGTCGATGAATTTCTCCACCACTTCACGGATGCAACGGATCGCTGCGTCACTGACCCGGCCGTTGTACAGCTCGGATTTGCGCAAGCCTGTCGGCAAGTTGAATTCGCAGGTAGCCCAGACCGGGCCGGCGTCCATTTCTTCCACCGCTTGCAGGGCGGTTACGCCCCAGGACGGCAGTTCGCGCATGATCGCCCAGTCCAGCGCGCTGGCGCCGCGATCGCCGACGATGCCGGGGTGGATGATCACCACCGGGCGTTGCGGGTTGCTCCACAGCGCATGGGGGACACGGTCCTTGAGAAACGGGCAGATCACCAAGTCAGCGCCGCTGTTTTCGATCTGTTCGCACACGGCGGCTTCGTCGGTGAACAGCACCACGCTGGGCGAATGGCCCGCCTGACGCAGGTCCAGCCAGGCACGTTGGGTCAGACCGTTGAACGCCGACGACAAAAGAATGATGTTGAGTGATCGCATGATTGCTCTTCCTTGAAGGGTCAGCCGCAGGCTCCCGGTGAGCCGTCCGTGGCTATCGATGGAGGCGCAAGGTTAGAGACTGGCGTGGCCGGCACCACTGATCGAGATCAACGTTGTGTCAGCCAATGTTGCCGCGGCGACGACGTGCCTTATTCTCAAAGGTTTGCTGATCCTGATTTTTTATTACTTCAAATGTCTTCGACGCTATTGCACAGTCGCTCCCCTGATCAACGCCGGACGATCCCGGCGTATCCATGGATTTTCGCAGCGGGTGGAGCCCGTTTTCAGGGAGTAAGGCATGGGGAGTCACAACCCGCATTACCAGGTCATCGGGCAAATGTTCCAAAAGGACTACCGATGGTTGTGCGCCGCAGTCAGCCGTACCCTCGGTTGCCCGCACAGCGCACAGGATATTGCTTCGGAAACCTTTCTTCGGGTGTTGGCGTTGCCCGATCCACTGGCCATACGTGAACCCCGCGCACTGTTGACCACGATCGCCCGGCGGCTGGTCTATGAAGGCTGGCGCCGGCAGGATCTTGAACGTGCCTACCTGCAAAGCCTGGCCCTGGCGCCAGAGCCGGTGCATCCGTCACCCGAAGAACGGGCGTTGGTGATCGAAGCACTGCTGGCGGTGGATCGCTTGCTCAACGGTCTGTCGGCCAAGGCCAAGGCTGCGTTTCTCTACCATCAGCTCGACGGCCTGACCTACAGCGAAATCGGCGAGCGCCTCGGCGTGTCCACCAGTCGCGTGCAGCAGTACATGGTCGAAGCCTTCAAGCGTTGCTATCAGGCGATGCAGGCATGAGACCGGACGAAACGCTGATCGACGAAGCCGCGCAATGGATGGCGCTGTTGCAATCAGGGGACGTCAGCCTGCAGGAGCGCGCAGCCTTCGACGCCTGGCGTGCGGCGGATCCACGGCATCAGCAGATCATCGAGCAAATGGGCGGCGGGCTGAATCTGCTGCGTCAATCGAACCTGCGCGGGTTGCCGCGTGAGAGTGTGCTGCACAGCCTGAATGCGCCCTCCAGCAGTCGCCGCCGATTCATCAGCGGCAGCCTGAGTGTGCTCGGCATTGCGGTGCTGGCCGGTTTGCTCGGTCGACGCTATGGCTGGCTGCCGGAGGCCGGCGAGTTGTCGACGGGTACAGGCGAGCGCCGTCAATTCACGCTGGAGGATGGCAGCGCCCTGACGCTGAATGCCCGCAGCCGTGTGGTGCCGCGATTCGATAACGTCGAGCGCCTGCTGGGGTTGCGCAGCGGTGAACTGCTGGTCGATGTGGCGAAAAATCTGGCTCGACCGTTTGTGGTCGAAACCGAGCACGGGCGGATGCGCGCCCTCGGTACGAAATTCCTGGTGCAGCGTGCTGAGGATTCGACGCGGCTGGTGATGCTGCATTCGCAGGTCGAAGTGGTTACTGCTGGCGGCGCGCGGCAAGTGGTGGAGGCGGGCGAGAGTCTGCTGTTCAACGGGCAGGAAATCCTCGCGCTGGAACGCAGCAAAGGGCAGGAAAGCGCCTGGGTGCAAGGGCGACTCGAAGTGCGTGATCGTCCCTTGAGCGAAGTCATCGACAGCCTGCGCAGCTACCGTCGCGGCATTCTGCACCTGAGCCCCGACGTTGCGGGTTTACGCCTCAGCGGCCTCTATCCGTTGGACGACAGCGACCGCACCTTGCAATTGCTCGAACGTTCGCTGCCGATCCGCGTCACCTGGCACAACCCGTACTGGGTGAGCATCGAAGCACGGTTATAAAACCATAACTTCCTGGTCTATCCGCGACCCTATAAAAAGCGCCGGCCCGCTGCTCATTCCCTGCAGACGCCTTCAACAGGGAAGCCCCTCGATGTTCTCATTCAAACAACAATTACCCCGCCTGACGCTGGCCGCCGCGCTGGCGATGGGCATCGTTCCTTCGGCCGTATTGGCGCAAGACGCCGCCACTCAGGTCTTTACCTTCGACATCGCCGCAGGAGCCCTCGACGAGGTGCTGCTGGATATCTCGCGCCAGACCGGCGTGCCGATTTCCTTCAGTCAGAATCTGGTGCAGGGCAAGCGCAGCAGTGCCGTGCGCGGTGCGTTGGGCGGCCGGCAGGCGGTGGAGAAGGCGTTGCTTGGCAGCGGTCTGCAAGTCGAGCAGGGCACTCAGGGTTTGAGCATTCGCCAGGCTGAGGCAACGAGCGCCGCACCGGTCAAGGCTGCCGTCGTGGCACCTGCCAGCAACGCCGATTACCGCATGGAAAAAGTCACGGTCACCGGCTCGCGGATCGCCCGCGCCCAGAGCGATGGCGCGACGCCGGTCAACGTCATCACCCACGAAGAAATGGAAGCGCGGGGTTACAAGAACGTCTACGACGCCCTCGCCACGCAAACGCAAAACACCGGCATGACCCAAGGCGAAGACTACGGCAACACTTGGCAACCGGCCGCCAGCGCCCTCAACCTGCGCGGCCTGGGGCCCAACCACACGCTGGTGCTGATCAATGGCCGGCGGGTCGCCGATTACCCGACGCCGTACGACGGCAAGGTCAACTTCACCAATCTTGCGAACATTCCGTCGGCGATCATCGACCGCATCGAAATCCTCAGCAGCGGCGCCTCGGCGATCTACGGTTCGGATGCGATTGCCGGGGTGGTGAACATCATCCTCAAGGACAAAATGAATGGCGTCGACGTCAACCTCAAGGGCGGCACCAGCGAGCGCGGCGGCGGTGACAATCAGCGGTTGCAGATCAGCGGCGGCGGCAGCTGGGGCGACTTCGATGGTTTGTTCGGGCTTGAGCTGACCAATCGTGATCCGATCTGGGCCGATGACCGAGGTTTCATGCAGAGCGGGCCGTTGGCGGATGTCGGTTACCGCCGCGACTTGAGCAACAACCGTTATCTGGGACCGGGCTGCGGCGCTTATCAAGGCACGTTCGACAACAAACTGTTCAACAGCGGCGGGCGCTGCCGCACCGACCAGATGTACAACGATTACTGGACGATCCAGACACAAAAGGAAAACTACGACGGCTACACCCGCGGCACCTGGCATTTCAGCGACAGCGGCCAGGTGTTCGCCGACCTGATGTATGGCCTCGACCACATTCAGAACAACACCCGTGGCCCGACCTTCACCTCGCCGGACTTCATCAACCAGAACAGCGGCAATCTGGAACGTTGGTATCGCCGTTTCGGTGAAGAAGAAATCGGCGGGCGCACCAGTAACAACAGCAAGTGGCGCGACACCTCGTGGACCGGCACGCTGGGGCTGTCGGACAAGATCGCCGATACCGGCTGGCACTATGACCTGGCGGCCAACCGCTCGGAATACAAAAGCGTGCGCACCACACGCTACACGCCGCTGTCGTCGATCCAGGATTTCTATCTCGGCCCGCAGCTCGGCACGCGCGGCGGCTACCCGGTATTTTCCCCGGACGCCTCGCGCCTCGACCGGCCATTGACGCCTCAAGAGTGGGAGCAGTTTCGCGGCAACCTGACCCAGAGCAGCAAGTCGGTGTCCACCAGCTACAACGCCTCGGTCAATGGCGATCTGTTTGACCTGCCGGCCGGCCCGGTCGGATTTGCCGGCGTACTGGAAGCCGGTAAACAGGAATACCGCATCGACCCGGACGACAGCCTCAACGACGGCAGTTTCTATGGCGTGACGCCGGCGCAAAGCTCCGGCGGTTCGCGCAAGCGATACGCGGCGGGTGGTGAGTTCAGCATTCCGGTGACCGACACAGTGCTGGCGACGGCGGCGGGGCGCTGGGACCAATACAAATTCAGCGGGCGCAGCGAACAGCAGAAAACCTACAACCTCGGTATCGAATGGCGACCGGTCACCAGCCTGTTGCTGCGCGGCAGCTACGGCACCAGTTTCCGCGCTCCGGACTTGAACTACATCTACCAGTCCGACAGCAACGGTTACTACCCGGCGCAGATCGACTATTACGGTTGCAGTCAGGGCGTGGCGGGCGCGTGTGATCGTGGGCGGGTCGACTACACGCAAAGCGGCACGGCGGATCTGGAATCCGAACGCGGCAAGTCGTGGACCTACGGTTTTGTCTGGTCGCCGTCGCGCAACTTCGATTTTTCCACCGACTTCTGGCGCGTGGAAATCGATGACCTGCTGACCACCGTCGACGAAAACCGCCTGTTGCAGCAGGAGAACGAATGCCGCAACGGCACCCAGGACATCAACTCGGCCAACTGCCAGTCGACCCTCGCGCGTGTTGACCGCAATCCCGGCAATGCCGCCATCGATCCCAACCAGTTGCAGCGGGTGCGGGTGAATGCGATCAACGCGGCCAGCGAGCGGGTCAGCGGTCTCGATTTCAAGAGCAACATTCGCTGGGGTGCCGGGCAGTACGGCGCGTTCAGTTCGGCGCTGGGCTACACCCTGGTGCTGTCGCACTTCTACAAGGAATCGGACGAAGCCCCGACCCAGGACTGGCGCACTTCGCGCACCAACTACGACTGGCGCAGCAAGGTCAACGCCAGCCTGACCTGGGACTATCAGAAGGCCACAGCGACGCTGATGGGCATTCGGTATGGCTCGGTCACCAACGGCGCGGGTGACGGGCGTCTGTCGCCGTGGACGGTGTTCAATGCCAGTGCGCGCTATCGCTTGAACGACCGGGCAAGCGTCGGGCTGACCGTGAACAACGTGCTCAATCAGGTCAAACATGACGACTCGGCAGGCTGGCCGTATTACCCGACCGGCAACTACGACCCTTACGGCCGTCAGTGGTGGCTGGATGTGAGTTATCACTTCGGGAGTTGAGCGAGGAACACTGCTCGGCAGCGTCCTACGGAAGTTGCCGGATTTTGAGTGAAAGCAGGGATATTTCCGACGACTTTTTAAGGTTGGCCGTCGGAAGCGGGGCCTATAGCATCGGTCGTGACATGAAGTCACTGACCGGCCTGAACGCTCGGGCCCCTGACATTGGATGGATTATGCGAACCGCACATCTCGAGCACGAAAACTCTACTTATTCCCCTCGTGATTTCTGGCGTGCCGATCACGCCAGGTGCCCTACGGAGGGTGCTCCCATGCCCCAGACAAAAGCACCCCGGCTCACCGGGCTGAAGAGAGTCGAGGGCAAACCCGTGGAGTTGTTGCTGCATGGCCGGATATGGGACAGGGACACCATGTACATCATCCGTTATGCGCTGGAAGGCTTTGATCTGCGTGACGTCGTCAACATGATTTCAACGTCTGAGCTGTACCGGGAAAGCGAACTTGTGCAGCTCATCACCGGAAGGTCCGTCAGAACCGTACGGCGCTTGCTTAACAGCGACGAGCCTACGCGCCTGAGCCGCCAGCAGAGCATGATCGCCTTCCAGTATGCGCACGCTCTGGAGTCCGCCATCGAGGTGTTCCACGATCAGTCGAGCGCCGAGGAATGGTTGAACAAGGCAACCAAATGGTTAAACGGTTACAGACCCGTCGCATTGATTGAGAGCTCTTTGGGGTATCAATCGGTCGATGCTTATCTGCACCGAATCAAATACGGGGTTTATCAATGAACCCGTTGCCTTGGGACGACCGTTGGTACGCGTGGCGGCTGGACCCTGAGGTTTATCGATGCACCTGGGACAGCGGTATTGGTTCGGAACTGCAGGGTGGCCGATGGAACCGGCCCGGCCGGCGTGTCGTTTATGCCTCGATCGATCCCTCTACCGCCATTCTGGAGGTGGCAGCTCATGGGAGTTTTAACGCACTGGATAAAAGTCCCTATGTGCTGACGTGCTTTGAGGTGATCAGTGAGGCACTTGTGAAAATCGTGCAACCCGAGGAGCTGCCCAACCCTTACTGGATGAGCCCGGCACAGTCTTCGCCTAACCAGCAGGATTTTGCCGATGCATTGCTCGCCGAGCATCCGTTCGTACTGATCCCCTCGGCAGCCACCCGGCATTCGTGGAACTTGCTGGTGAGCTGCGATTTGGCGGAAGGGCAATTCAGGATGGTCTCGCAAGAGCGGTTCGGGCTGGATACACGATTGCTGAGGGATACAGAACTGGCCTGAGCAATCCACATGCCTTTTTTTGCATAACCTCAGCACCCAACGGTCTAAATCGCGCCCTATAAATCGCCATCTGCCATCGCACATCCCTGCATAAACCAAAACGCAGGGATGGCTGTTCATGATTCGATTTTCACCCGTTAAATCCCCGTTGAGCCTGGCCTTGCTGCTGGCGATCAACACATTGCCGGCGATTGCCGCCGACAGCAGTGCTACAGAGCCGACCACCCAACTGCAACGGGTTGAAGTCACTGGTACCGCGATCCGCCGAGTCGATGCCGAAACGGCGGTACCCGTCACCATCCTTCGGGTTGAGGAGCTGCAGAAGCAAGGCGTGACCACCACTGAAGAACTGGTCAATCGCATTTCTGCCAACCAGTCTTCCGTGGGCTCCGGACGTTCGGTAGGTTCGAGCAGCGGCGGGGCGTCTTACGCTGACCTGCGAGGCATTGGCCCGAACAAGACGCTGGTGCTGCTTAACGGTCGCCGCTTGAGCAATAACGCGACCAACGCCATCAACGGCTCCGGCGTGGACCTCAATACCATCCCGTTCGCCGCCATCGACCGGGTTGAAGTGCTGCGCGACGGTGCTTCGGCGTTGTACGGCACCGATGCCATCGGCGGGGTGATCAACTTCATCACCAAGACCAGCCTCACCGAAGGTCAGATCAGCACCAACTACGACACGCCGACCCATTCCGGTGGCGGTGAAAGCCGCAACTTCAGCGGTAGTTGGGGTTTTGGAGATTTGCAGGACGATCGCTTCAACGTGTTCGGCGTTGTGAGTTACGACAAGCAGCAACGGCTGGCCGCCGAAGATCGCGCCTACACCTACAACTACCAGCCGGGGCGAGGACTTGATTACACCTCCGGTACCGCGTCACCCGCCAACTGGAGTCAGGGCAGCAACGCCACCAACCCGTTGGCCGGTTCCGGTTGCAATGCACCGGGCCTGCTGTCGCGCAACGGCATCTGCCGCCAGAGCCTGTGGAATTACCTCGATCTGGTGCCGGAAACCGAAAAGACGTCGGCCTTCGCCAAAGCCACCGGCAAGCTGTCGGACGATCACAACGTCAGCCTCGAATACTTCTGGGCGCGCAACGAAAACCGCACCCAGATCGGCCCCGGTACGTTGATGGGCAATCAGGTCAATCCTGGTACTGCGTTTTATCCGGGCAACGGCATCACCCCGGGGCCGAGCGGTTTTGCCCTTGATCCAACGCAACCGGTAGACGTGAACTGGCGCGAAACCGCTGTCGGTGCTCGCCAGCATGAGGACGACAACACGGGTCAGCGCCTGCTGCTGAGCTTCGACGGCACGCTCGTCGGTTGGGACTACAACGTCGGTGCCTCGTACAACCAGAACAAAGTGGTCAATACCATCCGTAGCGGTTATGTGAACGACCGGGCTGTCAGCCAGGGCATTGCCAATGGCGTGATCAACCCGTTCGGCCCGCAGACGGCTGCAGGTTCCGCGTTGCTGGCGGCCAACGCGGTGGACGGCGATTACGGAACAGCTGTTGGCCGGGTGAAGGCGATTGATGGCCGTGTCAGCCGCGAGATTGGTGACTGGTTTGGCGCAGGCCCTTCGGCGCTGGCACTGGGTGGCGAGTACCGAAAGGAAGACTTCCATCAGGATTTCGCCCAGTTCGCGGCTGATGTGCAGAGCCTGGGCGTTGACCCCAATGCCAGCGTCACCGGGGACCGCAGCGTCTCGGCGCAGTACGCCGAGGTCAACGTGCCGGTGCTCGACAGCCTGGAACTGTCCGCCGCCGTGCGCCACGACAAATACAGCGATTTCGGCAGCACCACCAACCCGAAATACTCGTTCCGCTTCCAGCCGTTCAAGGAGCTGGTGGTTCGCGGCGCCTATAGTGAAGGTTTCCGCGCGCCGTCGCTGTATGAGCTCTATAACCCGAACTTCACCACGTTCACCGTGGCCAATTACAACGACCCGCGGCTGTGTGCCGGTGGCAACCCGAGCAACGGCGGGATCGCCAACCGCGACTGCGCTCAGCAGTTCAACAGTCGGACCGGCGGCAACAGGGACCTGAGCCCGGAAACCGCGCGCAACGTCACCCTCGGCTTCGTGTATCAGCCGTTCGATCGCCTGACCACCGGGCTGGATTTCTGGTGGATCAATATCGCCAACCAGATCGCCGAATTCCCTGAGTCGGCGGTGTTCGAAAACCCGGAACTGTACCCGGATCGTTTAATCCGCAAGCCTGATGGCTCCATCGATCACATCGTCACGGGACTGGCCAACCTGGGCAAGATCAAGACCAACGGTGTCGACGTGAGTTTCGACTACCGCTTGCCAAGCACGGCTTACGGCGATTTCGGGATTGGTCTGCAAGGGACCTATGTCAGTCGTTACGAGTATCAGCAGCAACTCAAGGGCGACTACATCGACAAACTCGGCGATTTTCGCGGCGGCGACTTTGCTTCGGCCGGTGCCGTGGCCCGTTGGCGTCACAGCCTGACCGGCAGCTGGAACTACGGCCCGCTCGGCGCGAGCCTGACCAACCGCTACACCAGCGGTTATCACGACTCGGATCGTGAGACTCACGACTACGTTGGCTCCTACAACGTCTGGGACGTGGCCGGCACCTACACCTGGCGCAAGACCCTGGCCGTGACGCTGGGGGTGAAGAACCTGTTCGACCGCGAGCCGCCATTCAGCAACCAGACCTACACGTTCCAGAGCGGCTACGACCCGAAATACGGCGATTCGTTCGGGCGGACGCTGTTCACGCGGGTCAACTACAAGTTCTGAGAGTGACCAGTCGGTGCCGGTTTTAGTAACCGATCGTTCTAAAACCGGCCCTATAAAAAATGCCTGCCCGCTGCACATCAAAGGTAGGCAGGTACGCGGTTAAAGGATCTGCCCATGTTTTCCAGACTCACTTTGCTGGGCGTATGTCTTGTGCTGAGCCCGGCGATATTTGCGCAGCCTCAACATGCCCTCACGGTCTACGGCGAGGCCCCGAAGTACGCCCCGGACTTTCAGCACCTGGCCTACGCCAACCCCGACGCACCCAAGGGCGGCAGCCTGCGGCGTTCTTCGCTGGAAAGCGGTCCGTTCGATCACCTGATTCCCTACGTCGAAAAAGGCACCGGCGTCGCAGAGATCGATGGCTGGCTCTACGCGCCACTGGCTTATCGCAGCAAGGATGAGCCCTACAGCGTCTACGGCCTGGTGGCGCAACGCATGGAACTGGACGCGGATCGGCGCTGGGTGCGCTTCTATCTCAATCCAGCGGCGCGTTTCGATGACGGCACGCCGATCACCGCCGAGGACGTGCGCTACACCTTCGAGCGGTTCACCACCCAGGGCAGCCTGAAGTATCGGCAGCAGTTTCGGGATGTCGCCCAAGTGCAGGTCGAGTCGCCAACCCAGGTGCGCTTCGTGTTCAAGAACAACGACAGCCGTACGTTGCCGCTGGATCTGGCGGTGCTGCCCGTGCTGCCCGAGCATTGGTGGCGCACCCGGGACTTTGCCGAAGGCGCTGGTTTCGAGATTCCGCCCGGTAGCGGCCCCTATCGGGTCAGTGCGGTGGATGCCGGTCGCAGTGTGAAATTCCAGCGGGTTCAGGACTGGTGGGGCAAGGATCTGCCAATCAGCCGCGGGCTCTACAACTTCGATCAGTTGAGTGTGGAGTTCTTCGCCGACACCGACGTA
Organism: Pseudomonas sp. FW215-R2; assembly: GCF_058789255.1. NCBI lineage: Bacteria > Pseudomonadati > Pseudomonadota > Gammaproteobacteria > Pseudomonadales > Pseudomonadaceae > Pseudomonas > Pseudomonas sp. FW215-R2. The sequence continues at coordinate 51,931 of NZ_JBYTBO010000018.1, read as the reverse complement.
TCGCGGCAAGTGCTCAAGGCCGGCGGCTTCGATTACAACCGCGAGTTCTCCGCCACCAGTTACACCATCGGTTATGCCGGCGCAGCGATGGAGCAGGGCAAACTGTTGCGCGAACACCTCGCTCCCGGTGCCGCTCAAGGCGCTCAGGGTTTCGTGTTCAACCTGCAGAAACCGATGTTTCAGGATCGCCGGGTGCGCCAAGCGATCGCCATGCTCTGGGATTTCGAATGGAGCAATCGGCAGATGATGCGCAGCATGTACCTGCGCCAGCGCAGTTACTTCTCCCACAGCACGCTGTCGGCGACCGAGTTGCCGGACGCCGAAGAACTGAAAATCCTAGAACCCTGGCGCGGCAAGATCCCCGATGAGGTGTTCAGTCAGGTGTTCGAGGCGCCGCGCACCGACGGCAGCGGCAACATCCGCGCACAACAGTTGCAGGCGCTGAAACTGCTGGAGGCCGCTGGTTGGAAACCCCGTGGCGATCAACTGGTGAATGCCGCCGGCGAGCCGCTGCAATTCACCTTTCTCAACGGCCAGAAAGGTTTCGAGCGCTTGTTGCTGCCGTTCAAACGCAACCTGGCGCAGATCGGCATCGGCTTCGATATTCGTCAGGTCGACACCGCGCAATACACCAACCGCGTGCGCAATCGCGACTACGACATGATCGTCGTCGGTTATCCGGTGAGTCAGGCACCAGGGCGCGAAATGTTCAATTACTTCGGCTCCGACGGCGCCGATGATCCGGGTTCCAACAACTACATGGTGCTGCGTGATCCGGCGGTGGATGCGCTGCTCGAAGGCGTGGTGCAGGCCGACAGCCGCGCGAGTCTGTTGCGCCATGCCCGTGCGCTGGACCGGGTGTTGCAGTGGGGCTACTACTGGATTCCCAACTATTACCCACCGGGTATTTCCACGGTGTGGTGGAACCGTTTCGGCCGGCCGGCGATTGCGCCGCTGTACGACGCCGGCCTGGATACCTGGTGGGAAATCAGTCCGACGGCGTTGACCGCCACTCAGGCGCAAAAACAGCAAAAGGAGTTGGCCCATGTGGGGTTATAGCCTGCGGCGTCTGCTGCTGATCGTGCCGACCTTGTTGGCGATTCTGTTGGTGAACTTCGTGATCGTGCAGGCTGCGCCCGGTGGCCCGGTCGAGCAGGCCATCGCCCGTTTGCAGGGGATCGGTGTCGGTGGGGCAGTGGGTGCAAGTCATGTCGAAACCATTGGCGGCGAGTCCCGCGCGACCCGTGGCCTGGACCCGAAACTGGTGGCCGATATCGAGCGCCAGTACGGGTTCGACAAACCCGCCAGCGAGCGCTTGTGGCTGATGCTCAAAAGCTACGCGCAACTGGACTTCGGCAAGAGTTTCTTCCGGGGCGCGACGGTGACGGAATTGATCTGGCAGAAATTGCCGGTGACCTTGTCGCTGGGGCTGTGGGCGACGTTGATCACCTATCTGGTGTCGATCCCGCTGGGCATTCGCAAGGCCGTGCACAACGGTTCGGCGTTTGATGTCTGGAGCAGCGCGGCGATCATCATCGGTTACGCGATGCCGGGCTTTCTGTTCGCCCTGTTGTTGATCGTGGTGTTTGCCGGCGGTACGGCGCTGGACTGGTTTCCGGTGCGCGGGCTGGTCTCGGACAACTTCGCCGAGCTGACGCCGTGGGGCAAGGTGGCGGACTACTTCTGGCATCTGGTGTTGCCGGTCAGCGCGCTGGTGATCGGTGGTTTCGCGACCCTGACGATCCTGACCAAGAACAGCTTCCTCAACGAGATCTCGCGGCTGTACGTGGTCACGGCCCGGGCCAAGGGGTTGAGTGAGCGACAGGTGTTGTACGGACACGTGTTTCGCAATGCGATGCTGCTGGTGGTCGCCGGGTTGCCTCAGGCGCTGGTGACCGTGTTCTTCGGCGGCTCGCTGCTGATCGAGGTGATTTTTTCCCTCGATGGTCTCGGGCGCCTGAGTTACGAGGCGGCGGTGTCGAGGGATTACCCGGTGGTGTTCGGTTCGCTGTTCATCTTCACCCTGTTCGGACTCTTGATAAAACTGCTGGGCGACCTGTGCTACACGCTGGTCGACCCGCGCATCGACTTCTCTGCGAGGGCCGCCCGATGCTGACGTTATCTCCCATCGGACAGCGCCGCTGGGCGCGGTTCAAGGCCCATCGGCGCGGCTGGTGGTCGTTGTGGCTGTTTCTTGCGCTCTTTGGTTTGAGCCTTGGCGGCGAGCTGGTCGCCAACGACAAACCGCTGTTGGTGAGCTACCAGGGCGGTTGGTATTTTCCGGCGTTCAAGCGTTACACCGAACAGGATTTCGGCGGCGAGTTGCCGTTTCAGCCCGACTATCGCAGCGCCCAGGTGCGCGAGCTGATCGAGGGGCAGGGCGGGCGAATGTGGTTTGCGCCGATCCCGTTCGGTTTCGACACGGTCAATTACGACCTCACGGAACCGGCACCGAGTCCACCCACCGGTGAGAACTGGCTGGGCACCGATGATCAGGCGCGGGATGTGCTGGCGCGGGTGATTTTCGGTACGCGGGTGTCACTGCTGTTTGCCTTGGCACTGACCGCGACCAGTGCGTTGATCGGCATCGCCGCCGGTGCGTTGCAGGGCTACTACGGCGGTTGGGTCGACTTGATCGGACAGCGTTTGCTGGAGGTCTGGTCGGGGCTGCCGGTGTTGTATCTGCTGATCATTCTGTCCGGGTTCGTCGAGCCGAATTTCTGGTGGTTGCTGGGCATCATGGCGCTGTTTTCCTGGCTGAGCCTGGTGGATGTGGTGCGCGCCGAGTTTCTGCGCAGCCGTGGGCTCGAGTACGTGAAAGCGGCGCGGGCACTGGGCGTCGGCGATGCGCAGGTGATCGTGCGGCACATCCTGCCCAATGCCATGAGCGCGACGCTGACGTACCTGCCGTTCATTCTCACCGGAGCCATCGCGACGTTGTCTGCGCTGGATTTCCTGGGTTTCGGCATGCCGGCGGGCAGTGCGTCGCTGGGTGAATTGATCGGTCAGGGCAAGACCAATCTGCAAGCGCCGTGGCTGGGCCTGACAGCGTTTTTTGCACTCGCGCTGATTCTTTCATTGCTCGTATTCATCGGCGAAGCGTGCCGTGATGCCTTCGACCCCAGGACTTGATATGCGTGAACATTTGATCGAAATACGCGACCTGCGGGTTGCCTTCAAAGGCCAGGAAGTGGTCCACGGCATCGACCTCGACATCCGTCCGGGTGAATGCCTGGCGCTGGTGGGGGAGTCCGGTTCCGGCAAGTCGGTGACGGCCCACAGCATTCTGCAACTGCTGGACCCGAACATCACGAAGATCGACGGCAGCATTCGTTATGGCGGCGAAGAGTTGCTGGGTGTGCACGAGCGCTATCTGCGGCAATTGCGCGGCAACCGCATTGCGATGATTTTTCAGGAGCCGATGAGTTCGCTGAACCCGTTGCACAGCATCGAGCGGCAACTTGGCGAAAGCCTGGCGCTGCACAAAGGTCTGGCGGGCGCGGCGGCACGCAAACGGATTCTGGAGCTGTTGGAGCTGGTGGGCATTCAACGCCCGAGCGAGCGTCTGAAGGCTTACCCGCATCAGCTCTCAGGCGGGCAACGGCAGCGAGTGATGATCGCGATGGCACTGGCATGCGAGCCGCAATTGCTGATTGCCGATGAGCCGACCACCGCCCTCGATGTTACCGTGCAGCGCAAGATTCTTCTGTTGCTCCAAGAGCTGCAACAACGCCTGGGCATGGCGTTGCTGATCATCAGCCACGACTTGAATCTGGTACGCACCATTGCCCAGCGAGTCGCGGTGATGCGCGGCGGCGAGATCGTCGAACAGGCGACTTGTGAGCAATTGTTCCGGTCACCGCAGCATCCCTACAGTATTGAATTGCTTAACGCCGAACCCGGCGGCATGGCGCTGTGTCGGGACAAGTCGGAGGAACTGTTGCAAGTGCGCGATCTCAACGTGCGCTTTCGACTCGGTGGCGGCTGGCTGCGCCCAAAGTCGTATCTGCACGCGGTCAACGGTATCGATCTGAGCCTGCAACGGGGGCGGACCTTGGGGATTGTCGGTGAGTCGGGCTCCGGCAAGTCCACCCTCGGCCAGGCGATCCTGCGGCTGATCGAGGCTGACGGCAGCATCCGTTTCGAAGGCAAGGCGCTGGAAGGCCTGAGCGGAAAGCAGCTACTGCCGCTGCGCAAACGCCTGCAAGTGGTGTTTCAGGATCCGTTCGGCAGCCTCAGTCCGCGCTTGTGCGTGGAGCAGATCATCGCCGAGGGTTTGCAGGTGCACAGCGACATGAATGCGCGGGAGCGTGAACAGGCCGTGATTGATGTCTTGCGGGAGGTGGGCCTCGATCCGGCGACACGTCATCGCTATCCCCACGAGTTTTCCGGCGGGCAGCGGCAACGCATCGCCATTGCCCGGGCGTTGGTGCTCAAGCCGGATCTGATCCTGCTCGACGAGCCGACGTCGGCGCTGGATCGCACGGTGCAGAAACAGATCGTCGCGCTGTTGCGCCGGTTACAGGAGGAACACGGTCTGACGTATCTGTTCATCAGTCATGACCTGGCGGTAGTGCGGGCACTGGCCCACGACCTGATCGTGATGAAGGATGGCGAGGTGGTGGAGCGAGGGGAAACGGGCGAGTTGTTCGGCTCGGCAAAACACCCTTATACGCGGGAGTTGCTGGCGGCGTCGTTTGCCGGTTCGAGCGCCTGAAACGACAAATCCCGCCACAGGGGCGGGATTTGTTTGCAGTCTGGCTGCCGACTTATGCCGGGAACAGCTCGGACAGTTTCATCGACAGCATCATGTCGCCTTCAACGCGCAGCTTGCCGCCCATGAAGGCTTGCATGCCGTCGGTTTCGCCGCTGACGATGCCTTTCAGGGTTTCGCTGTCCAGCACGAGCGTGCAGTTGGCGTCGGCGTTTTCGCCTTCCTGGATGTCGCAAGTGCCGTCTTTGACGATCAGGGCGTAGTGCTTGTCTTCGTCAGTGATGTTGAAACCGAAGATCAGATCCAGACCGGCAGCAGCGGCTGGGTTGAACTTGGCTTGCATTGCTTTTACGGCATCAGCTACGGAGGTCATGGTTCGATCCTTTTTGGTTGATTGCAGCAGGGTCACAGTAATCCGGACTCAGCGAAAAGTGATGAGTTCCGGGGCCTTCAGCAGTTGCAGGTGTGCATGACTGTTGAAGGAAGCCAGAGCCACCTCGCGACCGCGAAACTTCAGCTGGTTGAGCGAGGTGTTGACGATTTGCCAGTTCAGTTCAAAGGCCTGCCGTGCAGGCATTTGTGTAATCAGGTGGAGCAGGGCGGTGATGGTGCCACCCGAGGTGAACACTGCGATTTTCTGGGTGTTGTCGGCCTGATCGAGTAGGCGGTTCAGCCCGGCCTGGACCCGTTCGACGAAGCCCAGCCAGCTTTCCAGCCCCGGCGTGTCGTAGGTGCCGGCCAGCCAGCGTTCGATGATCAGGGCGAAGATGCGCTGGAACTCGCCACGGTTCTGTGCGGCGTTGCGCAGGATCTCCAGCGCTTCGGGTTCTTCGGGCAGCATGGCCGGGAGCAGGGCGCGGATCACGGCGTCGGCGTCGAATTCGTTGAAGGCCGAATCGATTTCCAGAGCGGGGACCGGCAGGCCCACGGCGGCGAACTGTTCCAGCGCGCTGTTGGCCGTGTGTTGCTGACGGCGTAGATCGCCTGACAGGCAGCGATCGAAGCTGACGCCGAGCTCGGCGAGGTGGCGGCCGAGGATCTCTGCCTGGCGTACACCGGTCGGCGACAGGACGTCATAGTCGTCTGCACCGAAGGAGGCCTGGCCATGTCGAATCAAGTAGATGCTGCCCACGTCCGCGTCATCCCGGTACGTTGAAGGTTGTGGCGAGGTTATGGGGATGGCGGAGAGCTGTCAATGAAAAAACATACGCTTGTTTGAAATGCCCGTTACAGGCCTGTTTCCAGAGGTTTCACGGCTGGCCGACGAAGCAGTGCATGGGTATGCTGGGGGTATCCCGCGCGTGTTAAGCAATTGCGCATCGTTTGAAGGAGTCACTGTGGAGTTTTTGACTGAATACGCCAGTTTCCTGGCCAAGACCGTGACACTGGTCATCGCGATTCTGGTGGTGCTGGCCAGTTTTGCTGCATTACGCAGCAAGGGCCGACGCAAGTCTGCGGGCCAGTTGCAGGTCAACAAGCTCAATGATTTCTATAAGGGCCTGCGTGAGCGCCTGGAACAGACCTTGCTCGACAAGGATCAGCTCAAGACCTTGCGCAAGGGCGAGGCCAAGGCCGAGAAGAAACAGAAGAAGAACCCGGACGCCAAACCGCGGGTATTCGTGCTGGATTTCGATGGCGACATCAAGGCGTCGGCCACCGAAAGCCTGCGCCACGAAATCACCGCGCTGCTGACCCTGGCTACACCGAAGGATGAAGTGGTCCTGCGTCTGGAGAGTGGCGGCGGCATGGTTCACAGCTATGGCCTGGCCTCGTCGCAACTGGCGCGCATCCGTGAAGCCGGCGTGCCGTTGACCGTGTGCATCGACAAGGTCGCGGCGAGCGGAGGCTACATGATGGCCTGTATCGGCGAGAAGATCATCAGCGCGCCGTTTGCCATTCTTGGCTCGATCGGTGTGGTTGCGCAGTTGCCGAATGTCAATCGCCTGTTGAAAAAGCATGACATCGATTTCGAAGTGCTGACCGCTGGCGAATACAAGCGCACCCTCACCGTATTTGGCGAAAACACCGAGAAAGGCCGAGAGAAATTCCAGGAAGACCTGGACATCACCCATAAACTGTTCAAGAACTTCGTCGCCCGTTATCGCCCACAGCTGGCGATCGACGAAGTGGCCACCGGTGAAGTCTGGCTCGGCATCGCAGCCCTGGAAAAACAACTGGTAGACGAACTCAAGACCAGCGACGAGTACCTGGCTGAGCGCGCTAAACAATCCGAGGTCTATCACCTGCACTATGCCGAACGCAAAAGCCTGCAGGAGCGTATCGGCATGGCGGCCAGCGGCTCGGTGGATCGCGTGTTGCTGAGCTGGTGGAGCCGGCTGACCCAGCAACGTTTCTGGTAAGTGTTGCGTACGCTCGTGAGGTTTCAGCCTCGCGAGCGTGAAGCGCTTTTATCGTAAGACAGTGCGGTATATAGATATCTTATCGTCGCATAATGTTGTTGTTTTGGTGGGTAATGCATCAACTAATCGCACTGTATTGAACGGTGTTTCAACTTTATTCTGAATGTCCACTTCAAGATAAAGTTGTTAAACATGGATGTTGAAAAGAATAAATCAAGTTTGCCCGTCATGACGCCAGCTCAACAAGGCGTCTTCTATGAGTTATATAAAAAACAAATACCCACCTGGCTGCTTGGGTCTTCAGAGGCCGCGCGCAATGATCTCTATGAAAGTTTCAAGGCCAGTTTCAAATCACGTCATGCCGCGCTGGAAAAACTGCGGGCGCTAAAATCCCCACAGAGCTTTTGCACACCCCTTCTGGCCAAGGCCATGGCTGAGAAAATGGGCGAGCCCTTCGAAGTCGATGGGGCGATTTTTCAGCATGTACGCTCAACGTCAAGTCTGTTGGGGCTGCGCAAGAAACTGGTGTTGCCGATCGATCGCGATCTGTTGACGGCCGCCTGTGAAAATTTCGAGTTGTCTGAAACCCTGGCCAGCAGCTATCACGAGAGCTCTTTGCTCTACGTTCCGCAGAAAGTAACGGGGCGATCCAACCGGGTTTTGCCGATACAGCCCCATGAGTTCGCCAGACTTTGCCGATACCTGGATCTTGGCAAGCAATACCAGAAACATGTGGAAGGTTTTTTTGGCAGCGACACTCAAATCGCCAGTTTGCAGGAAACGTCTGTCGCTTATTCCAGGGATCAATTCGATGTTGATCGGCATATCGCCTATATGCGTGGTCACATCAGCGCCGATGTTTATCAGATGCTCAAGTCGGTCAAGAACTCGGAGCCCTCGATCAAACTGGGCAAAAACACGTTCGGCTATCAAAGTCTTGAAATGCTCGGTGTGCAACTTCGAGGCGCCATGTTCATCGGCCTGATCAGCGAGCCAGAGGAAGACGATTACCGTTGTGTGATCTATATGCCGGGCGATCCTGATCATCCATTGAAAGAGTATGCGTCATTCCAGAAATTCGAGCTTGAGCTGAGTGGGCGTTTACGCAATTCCGAGTTCCGACGTTTTTTCATGCGATTTCTTCCTATGCAAGATCGCTCGCTTTTCCTGACCGGACTGAGTGTGCGGTTGTTGAATGCCAGGCCGAGCCAGTTTCCCATTACTTCGACCTATCTGTCGCTGACAGGCATCGATCTTGAAGGTGACGCAAAACGGGATCTGTTTCTGGCCATCTTCCAGCACCGCGCGGCTCAGGTGCGGGCCGACACTCGTCTGTTGGTGGTGCCCACCGACGATGAGGATGAGAAAACCCGTCTGGCCAGGCTCGACACCTACAAAGCCATCGGACTGAATACGCTGTTGTTTTTTGTCTCCTTTGTGCCGGTGCTCGGTGAAGTCCTGTGCGCCGTTGCCGGGCTGCAATTGCTCGGCGAGATTTACGAGGGCATCGACAGCTGGGCTCACGGCGATCAGGAGCATGCCGCCGATTGTCTGTTTGACACCCTTGAGAACCTGATCCTCATGGCGAGCTTCGCCGCTGGCGGTGTGGCCACCGGCGAGGCCTATAGACTCGTGCGCTCGTCGAGTTTCATGCAGAGGTTGCGGCGCGTCCCGGTTGGCGCGATGTCGCATCGACTTTGGAATCCGGACATGACGGCTTACCGTCATCGTGAATCCTTGCCGAGCAACCTTGCTGCCGACGCACAAGGGTTGGTCTGGCGCGCAGACAAGCGCTATTTGCCGCTGGGCCCCGATGCGTACGCGGTGCGTCCGGTAACCGGCACCGGCTTGTGGGAGGTGCATGACCCGCAGTTGCCCGAACGCTATTCACCTTTACTTGAGACCAACGGTGCGGGCGCCTGGCGTCACGATTCCGAGTTGCCTCACGAATGGAGCTCCTTGACCCTGTTCCGTCGTTTGGGGTTCCGGGAAGAGAAGGTTTCAGATACTCGTGCGCTGCAAATCATTGCGGCCAGTGGCATCGATGAGGCGGTTATGCGGCAGCTGTTTGTCGAGCGCGGCAAACCGATGGCGGCGCTGTCGGATTCTGTAAGGCGTTTTCGCGCAGATACCGACGTCGGGTTGTTCATGGAGCAGATGGCCTTACCGGCGTCTGCCCCCATGGCAGACGCCGATCTGCAGTTGTATTTGCTGACGGGGGAAGGGCGCTGGCCTCGAGACATGGCGATTGTTGTGGAGGACATCACCGGCGACGAAGTGACGCGCTACGGTGCAGATAATGCGGCCCGTCAGGTGAAAATCAGTGAGGACTTGCTGAGCAAGGGACAGTTCCATACGCCATTGTTGGCAGCGCTCAATGACAGTGAACGTTCGCGTTTGCTGGGTTCGGCTACCGTGGAGCGGAAAAACCAGACGGCGCTGCTGGTCAGTCACATTGCCGCGCTGGCACCGCGCATGCGCATGGCGATGATGGATCGGCTGTTCCGGCGAGCCGACATTTGCGAACTTTCCAGAAACGAGCCGATCGTCAAGGCATTTCCGGGACTTTCAGCCAGTGTTGTCGACGAACTGGTGCAACACGCCGATGCGCGCGAGTGGGAGCAGCTGGAATCCGACACTGTACCGTTGCGCCTGGCCGAAGAGGCGCGGCGCTATCAGCCGATCCAGCGTCTGAACCGGGCCTATGAGGGGTTGTACCTGGACGCGGCCTGCGGGCGCGATCCCGACATGCTGATACTCGACACGTTGACCCATTTGCCTGGCTGGCCTGGCGATGTGTTTGTCGAAATTCTGGATTGGGGTGTGTATGCCGATCAGCGGGCAACCATCGGCCCGAGTGACGCCGCGCACAAAGTGCTGATCGAAGCCTACGCCGAGCGCTATCAGGGCCAGGACACGCGTCACACGGTCATCTCCAGTCAGCCAACGCGCACCCGGGCGAATTTTTTCCAGACATTGTGGGAAAGCTTGCCGGCCCACAGTCGCAAGGCCATCGGGGTCGACAAAGACATCGACGGCACTGGCTTGCGGCAGAAAATCACTGTATCGGCACTGCAGCGGCGCGAGGCATTCGCCAAGGTGTTGGGAATTGAACCGGTGAGCGCCGATTACCGTTCACCCATGGGCCTGGCGGATCGTCGGATCGAGCAAGCCTTCGTCCAGCAGTCGGCTCCTTCGAGTTCTGCATCGGGAACATCTCCCATGCTCATACGCCGGGCGCAGGAGCTGTATCCGGCCCAATCCCCCGCGCAGCTCAAACGTTTCGTGGCCTCGCTGGGCACCGACGAAGTCTTGGTCATCAGATCGCTGGAGCGGCTGCGCGAGCAATACAGGACGATGGTCGAAACCCTGGAGCGCTGGACTCACCGCGATACGTATTATCAGGAAGAGGAGGGACCGAGAATCAAGGTGCCTACCCATAGCAAGGCTCGGGCAATGCAAGCCATTTTGCGCGCCTGGCGCAAGGAAACCCGCCACTCCGTGCACTCGGGTCATCCGACCTACAGTCTGACATTCGATGCAGCGCCGCTGGGGGAAATGCCGACCCTCGTTGGTGATTTTGCCCACATCACCGCTTTGGAGATGAGTGGCGTTGGCGCCAGTGCGGGGTTGAACACATTTTTGCGTAACTTTTCCGGATTGCGGGTGCTGGATCTGTCAGGGAACGGGTTGACGCGCATTCCTCTTGCGATCGGCGATATGCCGGCGCTGACCGGGCTGGATCTGAGCAATAACCGCATTCGCCTGACCGAGCGATCGATGCAGGAACTGGGCGGCAAGCAGCATTTGCGCACGCTGGACCTTGGGTTCAACTCGACTTTGGGGCGGACGCCTGATGTCAGTACGATGCGCAGTTTGCGCCATCTGAACCTGCGTGACACCGGCATCAGCGAATGGCCCGGGAACACCGATGTGCTTGCGCATCTGGAGTCTCTCGATTTGCGCAACAACAAGATCGTCGATATCCCGTCGTCCGTGTTCACCTCCCGCGCGGTACTGAACCGGGGCACCACGATCGATGGCAACCCGCTGTCGGCGGCAAGCCTCAAAGACATCGCTGCGTACCAACAGTCACAAGGTATAAGCCTCGGCGTGCTCATCACCGAGTACACCCACACCGTACGATTGGCGGGTGATCGTGAGGGGGCCGGGTGGGTCAACGGTCTGCCGGCGGTGGAGATCGGCCGGGCGAAGCAGGTGCTGTCATCGCTGTCGGCTGCCCCGGACTCCCGGGATTTTTTTGAAGTGCTCATGCAACTGCGTGAAACGGCCGATTACTTCCGAACCCGCGAACAGCTCGGGCAGCGGGTGTGGAATGTGCTGGAGGCGGCCTGCGAGGATGATTCGTTGCGTCGAGCGCTGTTTCGCATGGCCCGGTCAGGTTGGGTCAGTGCCCCCAATGTTGCGGGGCTGTTCAGCGACCTGGAGGTCAGGGTGCTGTGTTATCGGGCAGCGGCAGCGGCCCGCACCGGTACACAGACACTGGAAGGCGACCTGGTCCGTCTGTTGCGCGGGTTGTTTCGTTTGCAGCAGGTGGAAAAGCAAGCGTTGCTCGATATTGCGCGACGTTCCCGCTCAGGGACCTTCACTCAACGTCAGGCGCTGGATGTCAGCCTGATTTACCGGGTGAGACTGGCACAGCGCCTGGCGTTGCCAGCACAACCCACAGAGCTGAATATGCCGCTGGATACCGAGGTGACTGACGCGCAGATCGATCACGCGTATCTGGAGGTCGTCAGGGCCGAGCAGACGGCGCAACTGACTGAGTCGGTCAGCAGGCAGGAGTTCTGGTCCGAGTATTTGCTGACGACACGTCAGGATGCATTTACCAGCGTTCTCGATCGCAGTGCACAAGCGTTTTCGCGATTGGAAGCACAGGCCGGGTTGTCCCGCGAGGCCGCCAGTCAGCAAATGACGACGATCTTCGACAACTTCAGAAATGAAAGCCTGGAACTGCGAAAACAACTGACCAGCGCGGCACTGGCGAGGCATCCGGGGCTGACTTTGCCGGTCACGCCGGGGCCCGGCAGGTTAGGAACGAGAGAGGGATAAGCAGAGCCCCCGAGCCCGCGCAGGCGGGCTCGGGGTACACGGTCAGCGGCGACGGAACAACGGCAGCGGTTCGTCAGTGGCGGCCTGATAGGTCACCGAGAAGTCCTTGAGGCTTTCCAGTGCATCGTACGGATCTTTGTCCGCGCGCAGGGCGAAGGCGTCGAAACCGCAACGGCGCATGTAGAACAACTGGTCGCGCAGCACGTCGCCAATCGCCCGCAGTTCGCCTTTGAAACCGTAACGGTCACGCAGCAGGCGGGCGTTGGAGTAGTTGCGGCCATCGGTGAACGCCGGGAAGTTCAAGGCAATTACCTGGAACTCATTCACGTCGTCACCGATTTCCTCGGCTTCTTCGTCGGCGTCCAGCCACACACCCAGACCGCCATCGCGGGCCTTGAGCATGCGGCTGTGTTCACGCCACAGTTGCAGCGGGACGATCAGGTCGTCGCAGTTGCTGATCTCGTCGATGTTGAAATCCTTCGGCAGCAGGTGCCAGGTTTCGTCGACGACCTCGTTGTTCTTAATGATTCGCTGCATAGACGCGTTCCTTGAAGAGGTCGATGCCAATACGCTGGTAGGTGTCGATGAAACGCTCGTCTTCGGTACGTTGTTCCACGTACACGTCGATCAGCTTGGAGATCACGTCCGGCATGTCGTCCTGGGCGAAGGACGGGCCAAGGATCTTGCCCAGGCTGGCGTCACGGCTGGCGCTGCCGCCGAGGGAGACCTGATAGAACTCCTCACCTTTCTTGTCCACCCCGAGGATGCCGATGTGGCCGACGTGGTGGTGACCGCAGGCGTTCATGCAGCCGGAGATGTTCAGGTCCAGCTCACCGATGTCGAACAGGTAGTCCAGGTCGTCGAAACGGCGCTGGATCGATTCGGCGATCGGGATCGACTTGGCGTTGGCCAGGGAGCAGAAATCACCGCCAGGGCAGCAGATGATGTCGGTCAGCAGGCCAATGTTCGGGGTGGCGAAACCTTGTTCGCGCAACTCGCCCCACAGGGTGAACAACTGGCTCTGCTCGACATCGGCCAGAATGATGTTCTGCTCGTGGGAGGTGCGCAGTTGACCGAAGCTGTAGCGGTCGGCCAGGTCGGCGACGGCGTCGAGCTGCTTGTCGGTGATGTCGCCCGGTGCGACACCGGTCGGCTTCAGGGACAGGGTCACCGCCACATAGCCTGGCTTCTTGTGCGCCAGGGTGTTGCGGGTGCGCCAGCGGGCGAAACCCGGGTGTTCCTTGTCGAGGACGGCCAGTTCGGCGTCTTGATTGCTCAGCGCCTTGTAATCCGGGTCGACGAAGTGTTTGGCGACGCGATGCAGTTCGGCTTCGGTCAGCGTTGTCTGGCCGCCGCGCAGGTGTTCCATCTCGGCATCGACTTTCTGGGCGAAGACTTCTGGAGTCAGCGCTTTGACGAGGATCTTGATCCGCGCCTTGTATTTGTTGTCACGACGGCCGTAGCGGTTGTAGACCCGCAGGATCGCGTCGAGGTAGCTCAACAGGTCCTGCCACGGCAGGAACTCGTTGATGAAGGCACCCACCACCGGAGTACGACCCAGACCGCCGCCGACCAGCACGCGGAAACCGAGTTCGCCAGCGGCGTTGTGGACCGGCTCAAGGCCGATGTCGTGGACTTCGATGGCCGCGCGGTCGGAGGTCGAACCGTTGACGGCGATCTTGAATTTGCGTGGCAGGTAGGCGAATTCCGGGTGGAACGTGGTCCACTGACGAACGATTTCGCACCACGGACGCGGATCGATCAACTCGTCGAACGCAACACCGGCGAACTGGTCGGTGGTGACGTTGCGCAGGCAGTTGCCGCTGGTCTGGATCGCGTGCATCTGCACGGTGGCCAGTTCCGCGAGGATGTCCGGGATGTCTTCGAGTGCCGGCCAGTTGAACTGTACGTTCTGGCGGGTACTGATGTGGGCGTAGCCCTTGTCGTAGTCACGGGCAATCTTCGCCATCATGCGCATCTGACGCGAGGTCAGTTGGCCGTAAGGCACCGCCACCCGCAACATCGGCGCGAAACGCTGGATGTACAGGCCATTCTGCAGGCGCAGGGGGCGGAATTCTTCTTCGCTCAGCTCACCTGCCAGATAGCGTCGGGTCTGATCACGGAACTGCTTGACGCGGTCCTCGATGATCCGCTGATCGTACTCGTCGTATACGTACATATAAGTCCTGTTCTCAGGCTTTGGGCTACTCGGAAAACGCTGCGTTTTCGCTTGCTGGAGTCCGATGGTGCCTCTGCAATTACGCGCGCACGGCCGCGCACTCCCTAATGGAGCCGGGGCAATATACCCGTTTGCAGTTATGCGCAAAAGTGATGTTTGAGTATATGGAAAGAACCAAAACGACTAACGAGAATCACTGTTAACTAACCCACATTTGTCGTGCGGACAATCATCGTCTTAACTGTGGTCGAGTCTTTCTGCAATCACCGATAAAACCGACAAGAGGCGATGCAATGAGCAACCCAACCAAGGCAAGGAAAAGCGATAGCAGTGTCGATGCGTGGGCCATTCTGTTCCTGATCATTCTGGTCGTTGGAACAGCGGTGTTCTGGGTCAGTCATCAGTAAAACGACCCCTCCGGGCCCGCCTCCGACGATTGTCGGACAAAAAGCGGGATCAGGCGCTAATGGCCGGCGATTGAATGGCTATAATGCGCGGCCATTTTTCCCCGGGCCCGGATGCTTCATGTTCAAGTTTTTCCACATCAGTCTGCTTTTGCTGGGCATGGCCTTCGGGACCAGTGCGCGGGCGGAGTCCGTGCTGTTCCTGAATCCGGGCTCGACCCAGGAAGCGTTCTGGGTCAGTTACTCGCAATTCATGCAGGCCGCCGCTCGGGATCTTGGAATCGACCTGCACATCCTCTATGCCCAGCGCCAGCCCGAACTGACCCTGGCGCAGGCGCGACTGGCGTTGCAGGGGCCTGATCGCCCGGATTATCTGGTGTTCGTCAATGAACAGTACGTCGCGCCGCAGATTCTGCGCATGGCCAATGACAGTGGCGTGAAGCTCTTTATCGTCAATTCGGCACTGACACCCAACCAGCAGGCGCTGGTGGCAGAGCGCGCGGATCGTATCGGTAGCCTGGTGCCCAACGATGAGGAGGGAGGTTACCTGATGATGAAGGAGCTGATTCGCCTGCATCCACCCGTGGCCCCCGGTGAAAACATCGACCTGCTGGCGTTCTCCGGCCTGAAGATCACACCTTCGGCGCAACTGCGCGAAAAGGGCATGCAGCGGGCGCTGGCCGAGCATCCTCAGGTACGTTTGCGGCAACTGGTCTACGGCGGCTGGACGCAACAACGTGCCTACGAGCAGGCGAAGCAATTGTTGGTCCGATATCCAAAAGTGTCATTGGTGTGGGCGGCCAACGATGAAATGGCCTTCGGTGCGATGCGCGCCGTTTCAGAGGCCGGCAAAGTGCCGGGCAAGGACGTGTTGTTCAGCGCGGTCAATACCTCGCCCGAAGCTTTGCAGGCCATGGTTGACGGTCGCCTGAGCGCGTTGCTCGGCGGGCATTTCACTCTCGGTGGCTGGGCGCTTGTCGAACTGCATGATCACGCGCAAGGCGTCGATCTGAATCAGTACGGCGGTCGTGACCGGCAGATTCCATTGTTGCAACTGATCGACAGAGACCATGCCCGCCGAATGCTGGCCATGGGCACTGCGCCGGACTACGGCGTGCATTTTCGCAAGCTCTCGGCGAAGGGCCGTCCGGTTTCGTATCGCTATCCGTTCAACCTGCAAACCCTGATGCACTGACGCCGGTCACGCGCCTGCCAGATGCACCACCAGTTGCACGATGCCAAACAGCGTCAGGGCGAACACCGCCGTGAACGCAATGCCCAGGAAGATGAAGTGGCTGGGCTTTCCATGGGTGAAGTCCCTTGCCCGGTTCTTGCCGCTCTGCACCCCGAACGCCGCCGCCATGACGCTTTGCAGCATCTGCCAGAAGGTCGGTGGCTTGTTGTCGACTGGATCGTCCATAAATCCCTCGTCTGCCGTGTGTGTCAGACAAGCATAGCCAACCCTTTCCGGGGTGCAGAAATACCTGTGGGAGCCAATAGGCTCCCACAGGGTGTCGCGTGTCGCGTGAAGCTGGATCAGTTGTCGTAACCCAGGTTCGGCGCCAGCCAACGCTCGGTCAGGCTCAGTTCCTGGCCTTTGCGCGAGGTGTAGCTCTGCACCTGATCCTTGTCGACCTTGCCCACGGCGAAGTACTGCGCCTGTGGGTGGGCGAAGTACCAGCCGCTGACCGCTGCCGCCGGGAACATCGCGTAGTGCTCGGTGAGGAACACACCGCTGCGACCGGCGCGCATTTCCTGGGCCTCAGGGTCGAGCAGGGCGAACAGCGTGGCCTTCTCGGTGTGATCCGGGCACGCCGGGTAGCCCGGGGCAGGGCGGATGCCGGAATACTGCTCTTTGATCAGTGCTTCGTTGTCGAGAACTTCATCCTTGGCGTAACCCCAGTGCTCTTTACGCACCTGCTGGTGCAGCCATTCGGCACAGGCTTCGGCCAGACGGTCCGCCAACGCCTTGACCATGATCGAGTTGTAGTCGTCGCCAGCGTCCTGATAGGCCTTGGCCACTTCTTCGGCGCCGATCCCGGCGGTGGTGATGAAGCCACCGACGTAGTCAGTCACTTCGCTGTCCTTCGGCGCGACGAAGTCGGCGAGCGAGAAGTTCGGCTTGCCGTCGGTCTTGATGATCTGCTGGCGCAGGTGATGCAGGCGCGCCATCGGCTTGCCGTCATCGCCGTACAGCTCGATATCGTCGTCATGCACCTGATTGGCCGGCCAGAAGCCGAACACCGCACGGGCACTGATCAGCTTCTCGTCGATCAGCTTGGTCAGCATTTCGCGGGCGTCCTTGTACAGCGAGGTCGCGGCCTCACCGACCACTTCGTCTTCGAGGATGCGCGGGAACTTGCCGGCCAGGTCCCAGGAGATGAAGAACGGCGTCCAGTCGATGTACTCGGCCAGGACGTTGAGGTCGATGTTGTCCAGCACACGGCTGCCGGTGAACGTCGGTTTGACCGGGGTGTAAGTGGCCCAGTCGAACTGCGGTTTTTTCGCGATCGATGCGGCGTAGCTCAGGCGTTCGGTACGGGCGCTGCGGTTGGCGGTGCGCTCGCGGACTTCGACGTACTCTTCGCGGGTCTTCTCGACGAAACCGGCTTTCAGCTCCTTGGACAGCAACTGCGTCGCCACGCCCACGGCGCGGGAGGCGTCGGTGACGTAGACCACCGCGTCGTTGCTGTACTTCGGCTCGATCTTCACCGCCGTATGTGCCTTGGAGGTGGTCGCGCCGCCGATCATCAGCGGCAGGTGGAAGTCCTGGCGCTGCATCTCGCGGGCCACGTGGACCATTTCATCCAGCGACGGGGTGATCAGGCCGGACAGGCCGATGATGTCGCACTTCTGTTCCTTGGCCACTTGCAGGATCTTCTCGGCCGGCACCATCACGCCGAGGTCGACGATGTCGTAGCCGTTGCAACCCAGCACCACGCCGACGATGTTCTTGCCGATGTCGTGTACGTCGCCTTTCACGGTGGCCATGAGGATCTTGCCCTTGGCTTCCGGCTTGTCGCCTTTTTCCAGTTCGATGAACGGGATCAGGTGGGCCACGGCCTGTTTCATCACGCGGGCGGACTTCACCACCTGCGGCAGGAACATTTTGCCGGCGCCGAACAGGTCGCCGACGATGTTCATGCCGGACATCAGCGGGCCTTCGATCACTTCGATCGGACGGGCGAAGGACTGACGGGACTCTTCGGTGTCTTCGACGATGTGGGTGGTGATGCCCTTGACCAGTGCGTGTTCCAGACGCTTGTTGACGTCCCAGCTGCGCCATTCTTCGGTCTCGGCTTCCTTGACGCTGCCGTCGCCCTTGTACTTGTCGGCGATGGCGAGGAGGGCGTCGGTGCCTTCCGGCGTGCGGTTGAGGATCACGTCTTCAACGGCGTCGCGCAGTTCCTGCGGGATCTGGTCGTAGATCTCCAGCTGACCGGCGTTGACGATACCCATGGTCAGGCCGGCGCGGATCGCGTACAGCAGGAACACCGAGTGAATCGCCTCGCGCACCGGGTTGTTGCCACGGAACGAGAACGACACGTTGGACACGCCGCCGGACGTCAGCGCATACGGCAGTTCGTCACGGATGTAGGCACAGGCGTTGATGAAGTCCACAGCGTAGTTGTTGTGTTCTTCGATACCGGTGGCCACGGCGAAGATGTTCGGGTCGAAGATGATGTCTTCCGGTGGGAAGCCGACTTCGTTGACCAGAATGTCGTAGGAGCGTTTGCAGATTTCTTTCTTGCGCGCTTCGGTGTCGGCCTGGCCGGCTTCGTCGAACGCCATCACCACCACGGCGGCGCCGTAGCGTTTGCACAGTTTGGCGTGGTGGATGAACTGCTCGACGCCTTCTTTCATGCTGATCGAGTTGACGATGCCCTTGCCCTGAATGCACTTCAGGCCCGCTTCGATCACGTCCCATTTCGAGGAGTCGATCATGATCGGTACGCGGGAGATGTCCGGCTCGCCGGCAATCAGATTGAGGAAGGTCACCATGGCCTTCTTCGAATCGAGCATCCCTTCGTCCATGTTGATGTCGATCACTTGGGCGCCGGCCTCGACCTGCTGCAGGGCGACTTCCAGGGCTTCGGTGTAGTTGTCTTCACGGATCAGACGGGCGAATTTTGCGGAACCGGTGATGTTGGTCCGCTCGCCGACGTTGACGAACAGCGAGCTGCGATCGATGGTGAACGGCTCCAGACCCGACAGGCGGCAAGCCTTGGGAATGTCCGGAATCTGCCGTGGCGCGTAACCGGCAACGGCTTTGGCGATGGCTTCGATGTGGCCCGGGGTGGTGCCGCAGCAACCGCCGACGATGTTGAGGAAACCGCTCTGGGCGAACTCTTCGATGACTTTGGCGGTGTCCACCGGCAACTCGTCGTACTCGCCGAATTCGTTCGGCAGGCCGGCGTTCGGGTGCGCCGAGACGTGGGTGCTGGCCTTGTCCGACAGCTCTTCCAGGTACGGACGCAGTTCACGGGCACCGAGTGCGCAGTTCAGGCCGACCGAAATCGGCTTGGCGTGGGCCACGGAGTTCCAGAACGCTTCGGTGGTCTGGCCCGACAGGGTACGGCCCGAGGCGTCGGTGATGGTGCCGGAAATCATGATCGGCAGTTCGATGTGCAGCTCTTCGAACACGCCTTGCACGGCGAAGATCGCCGCTTTGGCGTTGAGGGTGTCGAAGATGGTTTCGATCAGGATCAGGTCGGCGCCGCCCTCGATCAGGCCTTTGGTGGCTTCGGTATAGTTCTCCACCAGCTCATCGAAGGTGACGTTGCGGTAGCCCGGGTTGTTGACGTCCGGCGACAGCGAGCAGGTGCGGCTGGTCGGACCGAGCACGCCGGCGACGAAGCGCGGCTTGTCCGGGTTCTCGGCAGTCTTGGCGTCGGCGACCTTGCGCGCCAGTCGTGCGCCTTCTACGTTGAGTTCGTAGGCCAGCTCTTCCATGCCGTAATCGGCCATGGAAATGCGGGTGGCGTTGAAGGTGTTGGTTTCCAGGATGTCGGCACCGGCATCCAGGTAGGCTTTCTCGATGCCGCCGATCACGTCGGGACGAGTAATCACCAGCAGGTCGTTGTTGCCCTTGACGTCGCTCGGCCAGTCGGCGAAACGCTTGCCGCGATAATCCTGCTCTTCGAGCTTGTAGCTCTGGATCATCGTGCCCATACCGCCATCGAGTATCAGGATGCGCTCTTTGAGGGCTTGCTTGAGAGCTTGAAGGCGGACGCTGCGATCGGACATTGGGACTACTCGAAAAAGACCATGACGAAGGAGCGGGATCATAACAAACCTGTGCGGATTTAGAGCATGTGGCGCTTTTGCATGAATATCGCTCATGTTGGTACGGGCGTCATAACGGTAGAATCGCGGCGTTTTTTATTCAGGATCAGGATCAGGGATATGTCGTACCGCGTCGTCAGCATGGTGTTGCTGTTTTTGAGCTTTGGCGCGGCGGCGCAAAGTCCTGCGATTTCGCCTGCCATTTCTTACACCCGCGACATCCAGCCGATCTTCACCGAGAAGTGCGTGGCCTGCCATGCGTGCTACGACTCTGCCTGCCAGTTGAACCTGGGCAGTGGTGAAGGCGCGGCCCGTGGCGCGAGCAAGATGCCGGTCTACGATGGCGAGCGCACAGAAGCTGCGCCGACCACGCGGTTGTTCTACGACGCTTTTGGCAAGCGTGCCTGGCAGCAGAAAGGCTTCTATTCGGTGCTTGATGCCCAAGGCAGTCAGGCCGCGCTGATGGCGCGCATGCTGGAATTGGGGCACAAAACGCCCCTGACTCCCAACGCCAAACTGCCGGAAGACATCGTTCTCGGTCTGCAACGGGAAAACATGTGTGCGATGCCGGCCGAGTTCGAGGGCTACGCCGGTGCCCACCCGAAAGAGGGTATGCCGCTGGCGGTGACCGGCCTGACTGATCAGCAATATCAGACGTTGCAGCGCTGGCTGGCGTCCGGTGCGCCGATCGATGAGCAAGGCCTGGCACCGAGCGCCAAGGAAGCGCTGCAGATCGTCCAGTGGGAAAACCTGCTCAACCAGCCCGGAGCACGGGAAAGCCTGGTCGGGCGCTGGCTGTTCGAACACTGGTTTCTCGCGCACATCTACTTCAAGGACGGCGAGCCGGGGCATTTCTTCCAGTGGGTGCGTTCGCGTACACCGACCGGTCAGCCGATCGATCTGATTGCCACGCGTCGCCCGAACGACGATCCGGGCACTCAGGTGTATTACCGCCTGTGGCCGGTGCAGGGTGTGATCGTGCACAAGACCCACATCACCTATCCGCTGAGCGCGGCGAAGATGGCGCGGGTCAAGAGCCTGTTCTACAACGGCAACTGGCAGGTGCATGCGCTGCCGGGCTACGGGCCGCAGAGCCGGGCCAACCCGTTTGCGACCTTCGAAGCGATTCCGGCGCAGGCGCGTTATCAGTTCATGCTCGATAACGCCGAATACTTCGTACGTACCTTCATTCGCGGCCCGGTGTGCCGTGGGCAGATCGCAACCGACGTGATCCGCGACAACTTCTGGGCACTGTTCCAGGCACCGGAACACGACCTCTACATCACCGATCCGAACTATCGCGGCCAGGCCACGCCGTTGCTCGCCATGCCGGGGCAGAACGACGATGTCGGCAGCGTCCTGAGCCTGTGGCATGACTATCGCAACAAGCGCAACAAGTACGAAGCCCTGCGCCGTGACAGCTACGCCGACCTGCCGGCGCCGAGCTGGTCGACCCTGTGGGCCGGCAACGATAATGCGCTGCTGAGCATCTTCCGCCACTTCGACAGCGCGTCGGTGACCAAAGGCCTGATCGGCGAAGTGCCGCAGACGATGTGGCTGTTCGACTATCCGCTGCTGGAACGCACCTACTACCAATTGGCGGTCAACTTCGATGTGTTCGGCAACGTCTCCCATCAGGCGCAGACCCGACTGTACTTCGACCTGATCCGCAACGGCGCCGAACAGAATTTCCTGCGTCTGATGCCGGCCGATTCCCGCGAGGATTACCTCGACGATTGGTATCAGAGCAGCGGCCAGTTCAAGATGTGGCTGGACTATGAGTCCATCGACGACGACAAGCCAACGGCACTGAAACTCGACGGAAAAGACCCGAAGCATGACTTCGCCATGCAGTTGCTCGCCCGTTACGGCGACCTCAACGCACGGCCCGATCCGATCAATCGCTGCGTGGATGCCTACTGCTCGCGGCCGAACATAGACCCGGCGCTGCAAAATGCCGAACAGGCCCTGAGCCGCCTGACGGCGCGCCCTGCAGCCGGCCTGAAGGTGATCGATCAGTTACCGGAAGCCACCATGCTGCGCATCGAAACTGCCAGCGGCAAACGCGAGGTCTACAGCCTGCTGCGCAACCGCGCCCACAGCAACGTGGCGTTCCTGCTCGGTGAGTCACTGCGTTATCAGCCGGGCCTCGACACCCTGACCATTTATCCGGGCGTGCTCAGCAGCTACCCGAACTTCATGTTCAACATCCCGGCGGATCAGGTGCCGGCGTTTGTCGATGCCATGGAAAGCGCGAAGGATGCGCCGCAGTTCGAGAAGATCGTCGAACGTTGGGGTATTCGCCGCAGCCATCCACAGTTCTGGTTCTATTTCCATGACCTGAGCCAGTACATCCACGAAACCGACCCGGTGGAAGAGGGCGTGCTGGACATGAATCGGTACGAGAATCTTTGATCGGTTTGATCGATGGCAGCTGTCCCAATCCTGTGCAGCACGGGATCGGGAGCGCCATCGATGTTGATTTCAGTGCAGGCCCTGCGAGCGCTCGCCGCGTGGGCGGTGGTCTGCCATCACATGCAGATTTTCTTCGACTCGGTGTATCTGATGTACGCGCTGGTGCTGTCGGCCAGGCGGTTATCTGGCCCGACGCTATGGGATCAACCCGTATTTGATGTTATTTGTCTGTGCGCTGGCCATCGGAGACGCTTCATGGCTGAGCTGCGAATGGGTAGAAAAACGCAGCTATCCGAGGCTTAAAGCCCGGATTGACGGCGAACCTGGTGCTTGGCCGATTTGCGAACTATTCCTACGTAAATACTAGGACTTTGTGCCGCGCGCCGATTGGCGTAAACTCCGCCTCAAGCCTGCGAGGAGTTTCCATGACCGCTATTACCATTACCGACGCCGCCCATGATTACCTGGCCGATCTGCTTTCCAAGCAGAACACCCCGGGTATCGGCATCCGCGTCTTCATCACCCAGCCTGGCACCCAGTACGCCGAAACCTGCATTGCCTATTGCAAGCCGGGCGAAGAGAAACCTGAAGACACAGCGCTGGGGCTGAAAAGCTTCACCGCCTACATCGACTCGTTCAGCGAAGCGTTCCTCGACGATGCTGTCGTCGACTACGCCACCGACCGCATGGGCGGCCAGCTGACCATCAAGGCACCGAACGCCAAAGTACCGATGGTCAACGCCGACAGCCCGGTCAACGAGCGCATCAACTATTACCTGCAAACCGAAATCAACCCGGGGCTGGCCAGCCACGGCGGTCAGGTCAGCCTGATCGATGTGGTTGAAGACGGCATTGCCGTGCTGCAGTTCGGCGGCGGTTGCCAGGGCTGCGGCCAGGCGGACGTAACCCTGAAGGAAGGCATCGAGCGCACCTTGCTCGAGCGCATTCCGGAGCTCAAGGGCGTTCGCGACGTGACCGACCACACGCAGAAAGAAAACGCCTACTACTAAGGCGTTCGCTGCGGCATAAAAAACGGCGCCCCGTGAGCGCCGTTTTTTTATGGTCGATACAAATGCGCATGCCCCGCGCGATACAGCGACGACTCACTGAAATGATCGCTGCCCAACACCCGCCCGACCAGAATCAGTGCCGTACGCCGAAACCCCTTGGCGGCCACCTTCGCGGCAATATCCTCCAGCGTCCCGATCACCCAGTCCTGATCCGGCCACGTCGCCCGGTGGATCACCGCGATCGGGCAGTCCGCACCATAGTGCGGCAGCAGTTCGGCGAGGATCTTCTCCAGATGATTGACCCCCAAATGAATCGCCATGGTCGCCCCGTGCTGCGCGAGGTTACCCAGTTCTTCCCCGGCGGGCATTGCGGTCTTGTCCGCGTAACGGGTCAGGATCACGCTTTGCGAGATGTCCGGCAGAGTGAGTTCGGTACCCAACAACGCCGCACAGGCAGCAGTGGCGGTTACGCCGGGGACAATCTCGAACGGGATGTCCAGCTCACGCAGATAACGAATCTGCTCGCCGATGGCGCCATACAGGCTCGGATCGCCCGAATGCACCCGCGCCACGTCCTGGCCCTTGGCGTGCGCAGTCTTGATCAGATCGATGATCTGTTCCAGATGCAGTTCGGCGCTGTTGACCACGGTTTCAGCCGAATGACCCTCCAGCACCGCCGCTGGCACCAGCGAACCTGCGTAGATGATCGCCGGGCAGTTGCGAATCAGTCGCTGACCTTTGACAGTGATCAATTCCGGGTCGCCGGGGCCGGCGCCGATGAAGTAAACGGTCATCGTTGGATCCTGTGAAAGTAGGGCAGGTCGAGGCTTCAAGAGCATTTCAGATGAAGAATGCTCATGATCGAAAGTGGGGATTATCGGGAATTTACGCCGCGCCGGCCAATGCCAGGGTTGCCTGGGCGTATTTTTGTCTGGAAATCAGCAGTTTTGCCGGGGCCTGGATCAACTGTTCGGCAAGCGCCAGAGCGGCACTTTCCGCGACGCCGTAGCAACCGGTGCGTTCGAAAGCGATCTGCGAATGGTGACTCAGGCGTTGCTGATAACTGGCCAGTTCTTCGCTGCTGAAATACAGCAGCGGCAGCGCCAGTTGTGCCGCCAGTTCCTGCAGGCCGGGTTCGTCGCGTTTCAGGTCGATGCTGGCCAGGGCCTTGACCGCCTCGAGTTCGATGCGATGCGCCTGCAGGGCCTGGTCGAGCAAGGCGCGCAGCGTACTGGCCGGGCAGCCGCGCTGGCAGCCCAGGCCGACCACAAAGGTCGGCACTGCGCTGTCATCGGTCATGCGTGGTATTGACCATCGCTTTTGCGGCGGAACAACCAGGCGCTGATCAGGCCCAGGGCCAGCCAGAACGCCACATTGGTCAGCTGCGAAGCGATTTTGAACTGAGCTTCCAGTGCTTCCGGTGCGAGCATCGAGTGCACTTCCGGTTGCGGGGCGCCGATCACGTGTGGCACAGCGAGAATCGCCACGCCGAGGATCTTCAGCAACCAGTTGCCACCGAACGCGATCAGCGCCAGGCCGACAGCGGTCGACGCGGCAGTGCCGATCCACCACATCTGGCGCGACGCCAGGTCTGCAGCGGCGGTGCCCGGCAGCTCAGGTGGCAGGCCCAGTGTCGGTGCGAGCACGAAAGTCGCATAACCGGCCAAACCCCAGAGTAAGCCTTGCGAGGTTTTAGTCGGCGCACGCAGGGTGTACAGACCGGCCAGCATCAGGGCAAAACCCACAGCCACGACCAGATTGCCGCCGGTAGTGGAAAGCACGCGCTGCCAGCCGTCTTCCGGCTCCCAGGCTTCGGCATCGTGGGTGTGGGCGGCGGTGCCGGCGGCGTGTTCGTGAACGGCGGCAACCGGCTCGGCTTTCTCGAAGGTCTCTGCCTGAAGAATCAGCGGCGACACCCAGAAGCTTTGCAGCAACGTCAGGAGCAGGGCGGCCAGAAGGCCGGTGAAACCTGCGGTCTGCGCAATACGCTTGATCATGTCGTCAGGTCTCAGTGGCACGGGAACGCGGCGCTGTGGCGGGTATCGTGAGCGGCGTTGTGAACCGCTTCGATGTGCGAGAAACCGGCGAAATAGACCAGGCTGGCACCCAGGATCGACGCGAAGATCGCAGCGGTCAGGCGTTGGCTCAGGGTGGTGGTGCTGGAGATTTTGTCCGTGTTGCTGCCGGTGCTGCTGATGATCGACATGGCGCTTCCCTCTGGAGTGTCAGCGGGTGAACGGTGCGCATGAAAACCCCTGCGAGTCGGGCACGCAGAGGTTCGAACAGCGCCCGCCCACCGCGGGTTTGTTATGTTCAGTGACGCAAGATGCGTACTGTGTGTTGCGGGCCGGTCTCCGGGCTCACGAGGGGTGGCTGTCTGCCGACCTGCAAGCGTCACCTTCCCATGCCTGGGGGCACAGTGGATCTGACGCTTCGCTCGCTTACCGTTGCGGGGGCAGCACCGGACTGACATGGCTTTAGAGTAAAGCACATGATTCACCGGTTTCCCGTTTCACCCTTTGCAGGGCACCCGTAACAAGTTGTGTAGGAGACCATGGGCTGGGGATTTGAGTCAATTGGGATTGGAGACATATCCGTTGCTGCGGTTACGGCCGCTTAGGGTTCCGCCCTTACGGCGGGTCACTTTTGGCAAACGCCCCAAAAGTAACCAAAAGGTCTCTACCCTGACGTACGGCCCCTCGCTGAGGCTCGGGGTTCCTTCGCTCCGGGATTGATCCGGGGGCATCGCCTACGGTTTGCTTCGCTGCACCTCCTCTCGATGTGTTTGGCTTCGCCAAACGGTCGCTGCGCTCCCACCCCGAATCAATCCCTCCACTCAGCCTGCCGACGGGCCCTGCGATCAAAAGCGGTACTCGAGCTAACGCTCATCGTGTTGAGTAGTGAGGGGCGGGTGTTCGGCTTTGGTTTTGTGGTGGGTTTACCCCTCACCCCAGCCCTCTCCCCGAGGAGAGGGAGCCGATTGGTGTGCTTTTCAAAGCCTGAGTTCAACGCGGTATTGCACGTCGGCGTAGCTCTGCCAAACAACTCGGTCAGTCCCCTCTCCCTCTGGGAGAGGGCTAGGGTGAGGGGCTCTAGATGTGGCTCTTGATGTGGCTTTTGATTTTTTGCCCCTTCGGCAGGCCGAGCGGAGGTGTTCATCAGGGGGTAGGCGCGCAGCGCCGTGCGGCGAAGCCGCATACATCGAGAGGAGGTGCAGCGAAGCAAACCGTAGGCGATGCCCCCTGATGGACACCGTAGCGAGGGAACACTGAGCCTCAGCGAAGTGCCGTACGCTGGGGTCCAGCCTTTTTGGTTACTTTTTCGGCGTTTGGAAAAAGTGACCCGCCGTAAGGGCGGAACCCTAGGAAGCCGTTACCGCAGCAACGGATATGCTCACAAATCCCAAAACCAAAAAACAACGCCCATTGACCCATCACGAACCCATGCGTAGCCTTGCGCTTTCGAGGTTCTTCGGCCCACGCCGAAGCTAAGAAGGGAACGCGGTCCAAGCCGCGGCTGCCCCCGCAACTGTGAACGGTGCTGTTCGCTGCCACGCCACTGCCAGCTCAATCCAGAGCCAGCGGGAAGGCGCAGCGAATACCGGGCCAAGGCCCGAACACCGTCAGCCAGGAGACCTGCCTCGTCACAGATTCTCACTTTCAACCGGGCGGGGTGATCCGGTGGCGAACTCTCCAGGCACGCACCCGTGTTGCCGGTCTCGTCCCGTATGCCCGCCACCTTGCCAAAGGGCATCCGATGAAAACACTGGCCAAACTCCCCGTCACCATCGTCACCGGCTTCCTCGGCTCGGGCAAAACCACCTTGCTGCGGCACATGCTCGACAACGCTCAGGGCCGCCGTATCGCGGTGATCGTCAACGAGTTTGGCGAGCTGGGCATCGACGGTGAAATCCTCAAGCAGTGCACCATCGGCTGCACCGAAGAAGAAGCCACCGGCCGCGTCTACGAACTGGCCAACGGCTGCCTGTGCTGCACGGTTCAGGAAGAGTTCTTCCCGGTGATGCGCGAACTGGTGGCCCGTCGCGGTGACCTCGACCACATCCTCATCGAAACTTCGGGCCTGGCTCTGCCAAAACCGCTGGTGCAAGCCTTCCAGTGGCCGGAAATCCGCAGCGCCTGCACCGTTGACGCGGTGATCACCGTGGTCGACAGCCCGGCCGTGGCCGCCGGCACCTTCGCCGCGTTCCCGGATCAGGTCGATGCCCAGCGCAAACTCGACCCGAACCTGGATCACGAATCGCCGCTGCACGAACTGTTCGCCGACCAACTGGCCAGCGCCGACCTGGTAATCCTCAACAAGGCCGACCAGACCAGCCCTGAAGATTTGGCGCGCGTACGCCTGGAAGTCGCCGAAGAGCTGCCGCCAGCGGTGAAAATCATCGAAGCCAGCAACGGCCGTCTGCCGCTGGACGTGCTGATTGGTCTGGGTGCCGGTTCCGAAGAGCACATCGACAGCCGCCACAGCCATCACGATCACCACCACGGTGAAGGCGATGACGATCATGACGACCACGATCACGATGCTTTCGATTCAATCTCCATCGAACTGCCGCAAGCCGACGAAAGCCTGTTGCTCGATGCGCTGACGCAACTGGTGGTTCAGCACGGTATCCTGCGGGTCAAAGGCTTCGCGGCGATCCCGAACAAGCCGATGCGCCTGCTGATCCAGGGCGTGGGCACGCGTTTCGACAAGCATTTCGACCGTCAATGGGGCGCCGATGAGGCACGTGTGACGCGTCTGGTGTTGATCGGCCAGGAACTGGACGCGGCCAAGCTCGAAGCGCAATTGCGCGCCGCGCTCAGCGTTTAAGCCATGCACCTGCTCAGGACCCAGCCCGGCGGTTTCGTGTCGGATGACAACATTGCCGACCTTGGACAAACCCCCGCCGAGCTGGTGATCCTGTGCAGCGGCGACTCCAGCCTCGCACTGCTCGCCGAAGCCGCGCAGCAGCTGCCCGAAGATTACCCGAGCGTGCGGCTGGCCAACCCGATGCAGGTGCAGAACCATGCGTCGGTCGACCTCTACGTTGACGAAGTGCTGCGCCACGCCAAGGTCATTCTGATTTCGCTGCATGGCGGCATCGCTTATTGGCGTTATGGCGTCGAGCGGCTGGTCGAGTTGTCCGAGCGTGGCGTGCAGGTGATTCTGGTGCCGGGCGATGACCGTCCCGACCCGGAGCTCAGCGACTTGAGCACCGTGGGCGCCGAGGATCGTGATCGGCTCTGGCAGTTCCTGCGTCAGGGCGGCATGGGCAATGCGCTGGATTTCTTCCGCTGTCTGGCCAATCGCTGGCTGGCGCGGGATTACGTGTGGGGCGAGCCGCAAACGCTGCCGCGCACGGCGATTTACCACCCAAACAAAAACACCGCCGCACTGAGCGACTGGCAAACCGATTGGCTGCCCGGTCAACCGGTCGCGGCGGTGTTGTTTTATCGCTCGCATTTGCAAGCGGCCAACACGGCGTTTATCGACGTGTTCTGCCAACGGTTGCAGGCTGCCGGACTCAATCCGCTGCCGATCGCCGTTGCCAGTTTGAAAGAGCCCGGTTGCCTGTCGGTGGTCGAGGACTGGCTGGATGAGGTCGAGGCTGGGGTGATTTTGAACACCACCGGTTTCGCCCAGTCCAGCCCGGAAGCGCCACATCTGCGGCCGTTCCGTCGCAACATTCCGGTGATCCAGGCGATCTGCGCCCAAGACAACGAGCCAGGTTGGCGTGACAGCGAGCAGGGCCTCGGCCCTCGGGATCTGGCGATGCACATCGCCTTGCCGGAGCTGGACGGCCGGATCATCAGCCGACCGATCAGCTTCAAGGATCTGGCGTGGCGCAGCGAGCGCAGTCAGTCCGATGTCGTGTGTTATCGGGCGCAGCCTGAACGCATGGATTTTGTGGCCGAACTGGCGCGCCACTGGGTCGATCTGGCGCGGGTGCCGAACGCTGAAAAACGTATCGCGCTAATCCTCGCCAACTACCCGACCCGTGACGGGCGCATCGGCAACGGCGTCGGCCTCGACACGCCGGCCGCTGCGCTGAATATCCTGCGGGCATTGCAAGCCGAAGGTTATCCGCTACCTGCCGAATTGCCTGATAGCGGCACCGAACTGATCCGGCAACTGCTCGGCGGCGTCAGCAACGATCTCGATACTCTGGATCAGCGCCCGTGCCAGCAAAGCCTGGCGATGAACGACTACCTGATGATGTTCAACGCATTGCCCGAAGCCAATCGCGCGGCGGTGCTGGAACGTTGGGGGTCGCCGCAAAACGATCCGATGTGCCGTGACGGGCGGATGATGATCGCCGGCCTGCGTTTTGGCCTGACTTTCGTCGGCATTCAACCGGCGCGGGGTTATCAGGTCGATCCGAGCGCGGTGTATCACGACCCCGATCTGGTGCCGCCACACGCTTACCTCGCGTTCTATTTCTGGCTGCGCCAGACCTACGGCGCTCACGGCGTGATCCACGTCGGCAAGCATGGCAACCTTGAATGGCTGCCGGGCAAAGGCGTGGGCTTGTCGGAGAACTGCTGGCCGGACGCATTGCTCGGGCCGCTGCCGAATATCTATCCGTTCATCGTCAACGACCCGGGCGAGGGCGCCCAGGCCAAGCGTCGCACCCAGGCCGTGATCATCGACCATTTGATGCCGCCGCTGACCCGCGCCGAAACTTACGGCCCGTTGCGCAATCTCGAATTGCTGGCCGACGAATATTACGAAGCGCAATTGCTCGATCCGCGCCGCGCCCGTGAATTGCAGCGCGACATTCTGCAACTGGTGCGTGACACGCAGATCGATCGCGAACTGCAACTCGACGAAGCCCTCGACAGCGACGCTGACGCGGCGATCTGGCTGCCGCGTCTGGACACTTATCTGTGTGATCTGAAGGAGTCGCAGATCCGCGATGGTCTGCACATTTTCGGTGAGTCGCCGAGCGGACGGCTGCGCATCGACACCTTGCTGGCGCTGCTGCGGATTCCCCGTGGCGATGGCAAAGGTGCTCAGTCGAGCCTGTTGCGGGCATTGGCCAAGGCGTTTCAACTGGGTTTCGATCCGCTGGATTGCGTGCTTGCTGAGCCTTGGACTGGCCCGCGTCCAATGGAGCTGCTGTCGGTCAGCGATGAAGTCTGGCGCACGGCGGGGGATACCCGTGAACGCCTTGAGCTGTTCGCGGGGCAATTGATCGAGCAGTCACTGGCGGGTGATGTGGCGCAACTGGACGCTTCTGGCTGGTCAGATGTGCAGGCGATCGTCAGTGCCCTGCGCGAAGTGATCGCTCCACGCCTGGACGCCTGCGGCCCGGCCGAAATGCGCGGTCTGCTCGACGCTCTGAGCGGTCGCTTTGTCCCGGCCGGCCCAAGCGGTGCACCGAGTCGTGGTCGCCTCGATGTATTGCCCACCGGGCGCAACTTCTATTCGGTGGACGTGCGCAACCTGCCGACCACCACCGCGTGGCGGATCGGTTTCCAGTCCGCAACCCTGATTCTCGAACGACACCTGCAGGATCACGG
Organism: Pseudomonas sp. FW215-R2; assembly: GCF_058789255.1. Taxonomy (NCBI): domain Bacteria; kingdom Pseudomonadati; phylum Pseudomonadota; class Gammaproteobacteria; order Pseudomonadales; family Pseudomonadaceae; genus Pseudomonas; species Pseudomonas sp. FW215-R2. Next base: position 20,967 of record NZ_JBYTBO010000018.1, on the reverse strand, counting down.
CGACCATCTACGCCAGCTCGGTTTGTCGGTCTGGGGCACGGCGACCATGCGCACCGGCGGTGACGACATCGCCCAGGCCATGGCGCTGATGGGCGTGCGTCCGGTATGGGCCACTGGAAGTCAGCGCGTCGATGATTTCGAGATTCTGCCGCTGAGTCTGCTCGACCGGCCTCGGGTCGATGTCACGCTGCGGGTCTCTGGATTTTTCCGCGACGCGTTCGCCAATCTGATTCGTTTGTTCGACGCTGCCGTGCAAGCCGTGGCGGAGCTGGACGAACCGGACGACCTCAATCCGCTGGCCGCCAAAGTGCGTGCCGAACGTGAGGCCTTGCGGCAGTCAGGGCTGGACGAAGAGGCTGCCCGGCGTCAGGCCGGCTGGCGGATCTTCGGTGCCAAGCCCGGCGCTTATGGCGCGGGCGTGCAGGGCGCCATCGATGGTCGCCTGTGGCAGAGCCGCGAAGATCTGGCCGAGGTCTACCTGAACTGGGGCGCCTACGCCTATGGCGGTTCCGATGAAGGCACCGCCGCCCGCGAGCAATTCGTCCAGCGCCTGAGCCAGGTGCAGGCCGTGCTGCAAAACCAGGACAACCGCGAGCATGACTTGCTCGATTCCAACGACTACTACCAGTTCCAGGGCGGCATGCTCGCGGCCGTCGAAACCCTGCGCGGCGAAGCGGCGGCCAGTTATCACGGCGATCACAGTCAGCCGGATTTGCCGAAGATCCGCACCCTGAAAGAAGAGCTGAACCGGGTGATCCGTTCCCGGGCGGCGAATCCGAAATGGATCGACGGCGTCAAACGCCACGGCTATAAAGGCGCGTTCGAACTGGCGGCAACCATCGACAACCTGTTTGCCTTCGATGCCACCACCCAACTGATCGACGATCACCAGTACGCGTTGCTGGCCGACGCCTATCTGCTGGACCCGGCGACCCGCGAGTTCGTGCGCGAGCATAATCCCCACGCGCTGCGCGACATGACCGAGCGCATGCTCGAAGCGCAGCAGCGCGGGATGTGGCAGGAGCCGGGCGCGTACCGCGAAGCGTTGGAAAACCTGTTGTTGGATATAGAAGAAGAGAGCTGAACATGACCGATACCCCACATTTTCCGCTCTCTGCGGTGGTCGGCGCCGACGATCTGAAGCTGGCGCTGTACCTGACCGCCATCGACCCGAAGATCGGCGGTGTGCTGATCGAAGGCCCACGCGGCATGGCCAAGTCGACCCTGGCCCGGGGCCTGGCGGATTTGCTGGCCAGCGGTCAGTTCGTCACCTTGCCATTGGGTGCGACTGAGGAACGGCTGGTCGGCACCCTCGATCTGGATGCGGCACTCAGCGACGGTCGCGCGCAGTTTTCTCCCGGTGTGTTGGCCAAGGCTGACGGCGGCGTACTGTATGTCGATGAAGTGAACCTGTTGCCGGATCATCTGGTGGACCTGCTGCTCGATGTGGCCGCCAGCGGCACCAACCTGATCGAGCGCGACGGCATTTCCCATCGTCATTCGGCGAAGTTTGTATTGATTGGCACGATGAACCCGGAAGAGGGCGAGTTGCGCCCGCAACTGCTCGATCGCTTTGGTCTCAACGTCGCCCTTAGCGGTCAAACGGCACCGGTTGAACGCGGGCAGATCATTCGCCGGCGACTGGATTTCGACAGCGATCCGCAGGCCTTCTGCGGGCAGTGGGAAGCCGAGCAACAAGCCCTGCGTGAGCGCTGTGAAAACGCCCGCAATGCCTTGGCGAATATTCCCCTCGATGATGAAGCGTTGGCGCAGATTACCGAGCGTTGCTTTGCGGCCGGTGTCGATGGCCTGCGTGCCGATCTGGTCTGGCTGCGTGCGGCGCGGGCTCATGCGGCGTGGCGTGGCGCCGAAGGCATCGCCGAGCAGGACATCGATGCCGTGGCTGAATTTGCACTGCGTCATCGCCGCCGCGAACAGTCGCCATCCCATGCGCAGCAACCGGCGCAAGCGCCGTCCGGCACCCAGACGGCGCCGAGTGAAGGGCAGGGGCAGTGGGGTGAAATGCCGGCGCCGGCCCTTGCCACCGGCACGCGTCGCGAAGTACCTGTCTGGCCAAAAAAGCCTTAGGCATTCGCCCCCGATCCGACGCGGGGGCGAATGCCAGACCCCGTGCCGGACGTCTGGACAATGGCCGGCAAGGCAAACGTCATGCTGCTCGCAGTGGCTCGGTGAACTGGCCGGGCACATTGCTCAATGGCCGGCCGAAAGTGCGCTCGGATCTGCTGTTTCAACTACGCACCCGTACGCCTCATGAACTGTGGCTGGTGATCGTCGACGCCTCGGCCTCGACCCGTCGTCATCAAGCGTTGAGCGATGCCAAGGGTGTGCTCGCGCAATTGTTCGATGACGCCTACCGACAACGGGCGCGTCTCGCCTTGCTGACCGCCAGCGGCGCAGCGCCGAAATGGCAGGTGCAGGGTTTGAAAGCTTCCAGCGGATTGCGTGCGTGGCTCGAGGATTTGGGCGCGGGCGGTGGCACGCCATTGCTGGCGGCGCTGACTGAGGCTGAACACTGGCTGACCGTGCGTCGCAAGCGATTCCCCGCCGAGCAACAGCGTCTGTTGGTGCTCACTGATGGGCGCTTGAAAGAATGCTCGGGATTGCCGGTGCTGGCCTGTCCGGGCCTGTTGATCGATATCGAACGCGGGCCGATCCGCTTGGGCCGGGCCAAACAGTTGGCGACTGCACTGGAAGCGGATTACCGACATATCGACGATTTATTGTCGATATGAGGTCTATGCTGCAACCAGCCCATCTCACAAGGAGTGAATCATGCGCGTACTGGTTGCCAATTCTCAGGACGATTTTCGCGTAAAGGCTTACGCCGGCACCAACGGCGTGCTGCTGGCGATGGACCTCGCCGAACCCCGCCGCAAAGGCCTGCTGGGGTTTGCCATCGAGAAGCAGCAGGGCGACAAACCCTGGCAGTTCCTGTTCAACAGCCTGACTTTTCCCGGCAAGGCTCACACCTTCCCGCAGTTTCACGCCACACCGAGTGACATCGCGCCCCTGCAGAAATTTCGCTGGGCCGATTACGCGGTCTATCCCGGCACAACCATGCACTACCGCGTGCACTTGGCCTATGGCACTGCCGACGCGCCGGTGCTGGGGGAGTCGCTGGAACTGAGCATTACCTCGGATGACGGTCACCCGGCCAACCAGAGCGTGATCTTTAACCGCGCCGTGGCCGCCAGCCAGGCATTCCAGCGCAAGTTTCCCGATCTCGACGCACAGATCAGCGCCAACAAGAACATGCCTATCGAAGCCTGGCCAGACGCCGCTCGACAATGGCTGGAAAACGGCCTGCTCGGGCGCTTGCAAGGGTTTATCGAGCGCGCCGTCGACGGGCAATGGGCACTGGACATCGCGATCTACGAGTATCAACTGCAAGCCATCATCGACACGGTGAACGCCGCATTCGATCGCGGTGTGCAGGTGCGGGTGCTGTATCACGCCAAGCCCGGTGACGAAGACACCACGATGAACGAGGCCAGCCTCGCCAAATTACCGGACACCAGCAAGCGCGGCCGGGTAACCCACGATATTTTCCATGACAAGTTCATCGTTCTCAGCCACATCGCCGGTGGTGAGCGGCAGCCGCAGGCCGTGCTGTGCGGCAGCACCAATTTCACCGCCAACGGCGTGTATCGTCAGGCCAACGTGGTGCATGTGCTGGACGACACGGCCATCGCAGCCAGCTATCTGCAGACGTTCGAGCAGGTCTGGGCGACGCCGGCGGATGTCGGTGCCACCCGCGACTGGATCACCCAGCACAACCCCATGAACCCGGCGCAACCGCTGTTTGCCGGGTTCTCGCCGCGCAGTGGCGGTGCCGATCTGCGGGCGTTCGTCGACATCATCAATGCGGCGAAGAAGGACGTGCTATTCGTCACGGCATTTACCTTGCCAGACGCGATTCTCAACGCACTGCTCGGACAGCCCCACGACGACATCCTGCGTTACGGCCTGCAGAACACCGTGAGTCGCATCACCGGATTCCACGCCGACCGTACGGCCGAGTTCGCTGCCACTGCGCTGCTCAACACCGGGCTGGAAGGCTGGTTGAAAGAGAACATGAAAGGCCAGAAGGGCAACCTGCTGGTGCACACCAAAGCGATCGTCACCGACTTCACCAGTGACAACCCGACCATCATCAGCGGCAGCCACAATCTCAGCGCAGCGGCCAGCAACGGCAACGACGAGAACTTCCTGATCATTCGCGGCGACACCGAATTGGCGGACCGTTATGGCCTGGAACTGTTGCGGTTCTACGAGCATTACCGCTTCCGCTATTTCGCGAAAAAACTGGCGCTGAAGCAGGTGCAGCCGCTGGCGGCGGATGACAGCTGGACCAACGACTATTACGTCGAAGGGGATTTGCGCCAGCTGTCTCGTCTGCGGTTTGCCGGGCGCTAGCGCTTATACATCCATCGCCTGGCGGTACTGCCGGGTGCGGCGACTGAGGTACAAGCGGTCGCGAATCAGCGCCCAGAGTGCCGACACTTCCGGATGCGGCTTGCGACCCCGGCTCAGGCGCACCATCTGGAAGCGCACCACGGCCATGTTCGCCAGCGCCGCCAGCGGTTTGCGTTTCCAGCGGATCGGTGGCAGTTGCGGCTGACTGTGGCGGCCTTCGCGCCAGTGTTTGACCAGGTTCGGCTCAATGGCCATCGCCGTGGCGATGCCGGCCATGGCGAGGCCGCTGTCGAGCACTTGTTCGACGACTGGCAGGCGGCGGATGCCACCGGTGACCATCACCGGCATGCGCGCCACGCTGGCCAGTTCGCTGGCCATCTCCAGAAAGAATGCCTCACGGGCCAGGGTGCGCCCGTCGCGGGCTTCGCCTTGCATCGCCGGCGCTTCGTAGCTGCCGCCGGACAGTTCCAGCAGGTCGATCGGCTGTTCGTTGAGCCATTCGATCACCTGACGGGCGTCGTCCGTGTCGAAACCGCCGCGCTGGAAGTCCGCCGAATTGAGCTTCACTGCCACGCAAAACTGTGGCGACACCGCCTGACGCACAGCCTCGATCACCGACAGCAGCAGGCGCGCACGGTTTTCCAGCGAACCACCCCAGCGATCGGTGCGACGATTGGTCAGCGGCGAAAGAAACTGGCTGAGTAGATAACCGTGGGCGGCGTGGATCTGTATGCCGGTGAATCCGGCTTTTTCGGCGAGTGCTGCGCTCTTGGCAAAACGTTGAATCACATCCTCGATGTCGTCCTCGGTCATCGGTTTGGGCTCGGCGAACAGTTTCGAGAACGAACCCATGTCCAGGGCCACCGCTGACGGCGCCAGCGCTTGCTGGCCCATATTGGCGAAGGTCTGGCGGCCGGGATGGTTGAGCTGCACCCAGACCTGCGCGCCGCCACTGCGGGCGATTTCGGCCCATTGGCGGAAACGGTCCAGATGCCGTTCGTCTTCCAGCACCACGCCGCCGGGGCCGGTCATCGCGCGGCGGTCGATCATCACGTTACCGGTCAGCAGCAACCCGGCACCGCCCTCGGCCCAGGCCTGGTACAGGCGGAACAATTCACGGGACGGTGCCTGGTCACGATCCGCGAGATTTTCTTCCATGGCGGCTTTGGCGATACGGTTGCCGACGGTCTGGCCGTTGGGCAGATTCAAAATCTGGAAGGGCGACATTGCTTGACTCCTCATCAGTGATGGAGAGAGGCTAAGCTTAAAGTTAACTTTAATGTCAAGCAGGCAATTCGAGGTTGGAATGAAAATTGGTGAATTGGCGCAACAGAGCGGGCTGAGCGCTTCGAGCATTCGTTTCTACGAAGCCCAGGGCCTGATTCCCAAAGTGGAAAGGCTGGGCAATGGCTATCGGCGTTACCCGCCGCAAGTGCTGCAGACCCTCAATATCATTCGCTGCGCCCAGCAGGCCGGGTTTTCCCTTGAAGAACTCAAGCAGTTGCTGCCAGCTGCCGGAACCGGAGAGTTCAAGCACGATGAACTGGTGGAAGGCCTGACGCGCAAGGTCGAGCAGATCGAAGTCATGCAACAGCATCTGGCCCAGAGCAAGGCGCGGCTGCTGGAGGTGATCGACAGCATTCAATCGAAGCCGGAAGGCATGAGCTGCGGTGCGAATGCCGAACGGGTGCTGGCCTCGATCTACCCGGAATCCTGAAGCGACGGCGAAGGCGTACAGATTTTGAAATGATTTCCAGCTGTAGGAAAAGTCATCTGAGCCTGTACGCTTCAAGGCCTTTTTTCATTCAGGATTTGCATGAACACCCTCTCGGAGCCTCCCAGTTCGACTCAAAGAACCACGTTCCCTTCGCGCCATGGCGCGGTCTTGACGCACTCGCAGCATCCAGTCTTCCGACTCCCGACTATCGTTGATGGCGCAGCCTTCGAGCTTTCGCGCCGCACTTTGCCGTGTCCGGCAGCCTGAATTCACTGAAGAGAGATAGAGACAGATTATGGAATGGTTAGCGGATCCCACGGCATGGCTGGGCTTGTTGACACTGATCGTGCTGGAACTGGTGCTGGGTATCGACAACCTGGTGTTCATCGCGATTCTGGCGGACAAACTGCCGCCGCATCAGCGCGACCGTGCGCGAATCATCGGTTTGAGCCTGGCGCTGATCATGCGTCTTGGCCTGCTGGCGAGTATTTCCTGGCTGGTCACCCTCACGGCACCATTGTTCGAAGTGTTCGGCAAGAGTTTCTCCGGCCGCGACCTGATCATGCTGTTCGGTGGTGTGTTCCTGTTGTTCAAGGCGACCATGGAGTTGCACGAACGGCTGGAAGGCCATATCGGCGAGCGTTCGACCAACACGGCTTATGCGTTGTTCTGGCCGATCGTGGCGCAGATTGTCGTACTCGATGCGGTGTTCTCCCTCGATGCGGTGATTACTGCCGTGGGCATGGTCGACGAACTGGCGGTGATGATGATCGCGGTGATCGTGTCCATTGGTGTCATGATCATTGCCAGCAAACCGTTGACCCGCTTCGTCAACGCCCACCCGACGGTGATCATGCTCTGTCTGGGCTTCCTGATGATGATCGGTTTCGCCCTGACCGCCGAAGGCCTGGGCTTCCACATCCCGAAAGGTTATCTGTACGCCGCGATTGGTTTCTCGATCCTGATCGAGGTGTTCAACCAGATCGCCCGTGCTCGTCGCAAGCGCTCGATGCAGGGTTTGCGCCCGATGCGTGAGCGTACGGCCCACGCGGTGATGCGTTTGTTGGGCGGTCGCAAACTGGCGGTGGAAGAGGTGGGCGAGGAGATCTCCGACTTGCTGGACAATGGCGAGGCGCCAAGTGCAGAGCTGTTCGACCGACGTGAGCGAGTGATGATCAGCGGCGTGCTGCAACTGGCTGAACGGCCGATCCGCACCCTGATGACCGTGCGCGCCGATGTCGATCACATTGACCTCGCGGATGACGCAGGGGCAATTCGCACGCGATTGATGCATTCCTCCTACTCGCGCCTGCCGCTGATTCGCAACGGCGCGGTGGATGAACCCTTGGGCTTCGTTCACAAGAAGGAACTGCTGAAGGAGTATCTGGCCGGCAACGAGCCAAACCTCGAACACCTGGCGCGCAAGACGCTGAACCTGCTCGACAGCTATTCGATCCTCAATGCATTGGAGCAGATGCGTGCAGCATCGACCCATATTGCGTTTGTAGTAAACGAGTTCGGTGATTTTGTCGGCGTGCTGACCATGACCGACATTCTCGAATCGATCGCCGGCGAGTTGCCGGACGCCAGCGAAATCGCTGGCCCGGACGTGGTCGAGGAGCAGGGCGGGTTTGTGGTGAACGGCGCTTTGAACCTGACACGTATTCGTCAGCGCACCGGCTTCACCGCCGAGCCAACCGAGGATTACCAGACCCTCGCCGGGTTGGTGATGAGTCTGCTGGATCGGTTGCCGATGAAGGGTGATCGTCTGGTACACGATGGTTGGGGCATGACCGTGATGGCGGTCGAGGAGCGACGGGTGACGCGGGTGTTGCTGGTGCGTGAGGCCTGACGGCCTCACTGATGAAAGGTATACCGGTCTTTGCCGGTGTGCTTTGACTCATACAACGCTTCATCAGCCTTGATCAGGGCCTGGTTGAGGGTGTCACCATCTTCGACCCGGGCCACGCCGATGCTGATGGTCACCGGGTACCGGGTGGTTTGCTCACGCACCACCCGGCACAACTCACCGGCCAATGCCTCGACGTCGTCGCGGCGTACGCCGGCCAGATAAATCGCAAACTCCTCGCCACCCAGTCGCGCGTACTCGAACGGTGCCATCACCGCTTTGATGTCTGCCGCGATCCGCTTGAGCACTTCATCGCCGATGTCGTGGCCGTACACATCATTCACTTTCTTGAAGTTGTCGATGTCGATCATCGCCAGGTAATGGTCGTCTTCGCGGGGCACCGCTTGCAGGCTTTTTTCGGCGCGGGTCATGAACGAGCGGCGGTTGGGGATTTCAGTCAGGGTGTCGTTGTAGGCCTGATCCAGCAACAGCTTGGACATGATGTAGTTGTAGAGCTTGGTCTCACGCAGTTTGAGGAACGTGTAGATCGTCAGCGCACAGAGAAACACGCTGTAGCAGATGGTCATCACCCCTTTGAGTTCCAGCAGGCCGATACCGGTGCCCATGAACGGGTTGAGTATCAGCCAGGTGATGACCTGCGCACCGAAGAACGACCAGCGACTGAGTGGCAACACTGAGGCGCTGTAGAGCGTGGTGGCGGCGGCAAGCACCAGCCAGATGCCATGAAACGTCGGCGGCAGGCCGTCGATCACCAGACGTATGCCCAAGGTGATGACGAACACGAAGGTCAGGTTCAGCCAGTCGAAGTGGCGGGCCTTGCGCGTGAACATCAGCACCACGGCAAGCACCGCAAACGCGGCGATGAAGATCATCGAACGCCAGGTGAAGCCCTGATCGCCGAGGAAACTGACGATCAGGTCGAAGGCCAGCCAGATGCCCATGCTGGCCAGATAGATCAGCAGGCAGAACGAGTGCAGCCGCTCGAACTCATGCTGGATGAACTCGTCCCACAGCTCGGCGGGCGCGGTTCGCTTCAGGACTTCGTCTTCAATGGTTTTGTACATTGCTGCCCGGATGCTTGCGCTGGTTGTCGAGAATCACCTGTCCCCACGGTCGATAGCGCAGGGAAAACACTGCATTTTGATGGCAACCGGTCGAGGTGGCATCAGGGGTTGCCGGCTCCGCGCGGAACGGCTCGCCTTCGCGACTGACCTGGCGGAACGCTTCACGCACGATTCCGACGGAGCAGGGCAGTGCACTGGCATAACCGCTGCGCACCAGCACTGGCAGGCGCCCGGTGCCAGCGCCGTCCTGCCACCAGACGTGCGCACCGGCCGCTGTAAGATCCCCCAGCCATTGGGCGTTGACTGTCGGAGCAAGCTTGCCGGCACTGAAGGCGCTGACATGCAGCGGTGCATCCAGTTTTGCCGCGAAATCCTTCAGCTGACGCTGGAGCGTTGCCCGTCGATCGGCCGCTAGAAAGTGCAAGTCATCCAGCTCCAGCGGTAGATACCAACCGCTGACCGGCAGTTTCCATTCCTGGCGCAACTTCTGTTGTTGCGCCAGCGATTGACCCAGTTGCGCCTGCCAGTAGGCACCGAGGCCGGCGCTGTCCAGTTCGTCGATGCGCTTGTAATACGCCGGGTCCATCGACAGCCCGAGCACCAGTTGCAGACCTTGTTGTTCGGCAAGTTTCAGGCTGTTGGCGAGCCAGCCATTGGCACCACCGAAGTCCGAGTCGCCATACGCGGTCCACTGCACGATCACCGTTCGTGTGCCTTGTCTGGAGGTGTCCTGCCAGACTTTCTGCCATTGCGCCTGCGTCAGGCCGGCGTCGACATTCAGCGGCTGATAGAACACCCGCTCATCGGCCCGTGCGAGTGTGGCGCCCATCAGCAGGCAGAAAAACAACATCCATCGAGCCATCAGAAATTCCACTCCACGCCCAGCAGCACACCGTTGCCGCCTTCATACAGATTGCCGCCCAGGGACTGTTGATATTCGGTGCGTACCGTCAGTTTCGACCGGTAGGCGTTGTAGCGATCTTCGTCGTACCACCACTGCCAGCGCAGACCCACGCCGGTGCGCAGATCCTGGCGCCAATCGTTGCTCGGGTCCTGGCTGGCAAATTCGAGGAAGCCGTAAGGCATGATTGTCTGGGCGCCACTGTTTGGCAGCTTCCAGGCATGCCCCTGCTGGAACCGCGACAGCCATTGATGATCGCCGGCCTTGGTCCACCAGGCGGCGTCGAGGTAGAGGAAACGCTCATCCCAATCGTTTTCATCGACGCGCCAGTCGTTGCGGTACTTGCCCTGATCGAGGAACGAGGCAGTCGCGCGCAGCAGATAGTCGGTGGTGGTGTGGCCGTCCTGGCGGTGATCGTTGACCTGATCCAGCAACTTTTCCGGCACCAGCATCTGGCCGAGGCTCAGGCTGTGGTTGTCGTCATCGTTGAACTGGCTCTGTTTGTAGATCTCACCGTAGAAGTTGATGTTCTGCGTGCCCCACGGCTTGTAGCGCAGGCCGACACCGGCAGCGAGGGATTCAGCGTAACTGGAGCGACCCTGGCCACCTAGCAGCACCCGACCGTACACCGACAGCGTGCTGCCGGCGCGGCTCGGTTCGTCGCCGAGGGCGTGGTCCCACATCGCCAGTTGCACGTTTTGCGAGTCGGCGCGGCGGCGCGAACCTTTGCTTTCGTCCGGTCGCACGAAGTCATTCGTCGATACCCCGGCCGGTGACCAGGTGCTGGCAATCGTCCGGCTGTCGCGGCGGGAGAGGGTTTCATGGGCGCGGCGCTGACGGTAACGCCGCGCTTCCATGCTGCCGTCCTCGTCGTCGGCAGCCACCGGGTTCTGTTCCAGATCAATCACCCGACGCAGTTCCTTGCGGGCAGAGGCGCTGTCTTCCGCTTCGTCATAACGCCAGGCCAGGGTTTCACCCAGTCGATAGTCCTCGGGGAAATCACGGGTGGCCTGTTGCAGATAGGGGATTGCGGTGGCGCGTTCCTCGCGGGTTTCGGCACCGGCCAGACGCATGCCGTAGTCGGCGCGATAACGTGGGTTGTTCGGGTCGCGGCGTACTGCCTCGGCCAGCCATGCTGTACTTTGTGGCAGGTCGCCGGCCTTTTGCGCAGTGACCGACGCCGCGTAGAAATGCCCGGCGTCCGGTGCTTGTTGCAAGGCTTTACGCTGACGTTCAAGTGCCTGGACATGATCGCCACGAGCGTCGGCGATTGCCGCGCCGAGGGCCCATTCGTTGGCGCCGCGGGTGGTGCTTTGCTGCCAGTAGCGTTCGGCTGTCTGGCTGTCACCGGCATTCAGCGCGCTGCGGCTCGCGGTGAGGCGCGCGTTGTCGCTCAGTTCCGCTGCCGGGAGGCTGCGCCAGATGGCCAGTGCGCCAGCCGAATCACCGGCGGCTTCCAGGGCGTACGCCAACGGCAGACGACTGCCGCGGTCGCCGAGTTTTTCCGCTTGCTGGTAATAGACGACAGCCTCGCCCGGCCGATCCGGCATCGCGCAACGCCCCAGTGCCCGGTAATCGCCGGCGACCTGCGGGTGGTTGCCGATGGCATGCTGAACGGCATCGCACTGACCGTTTTCTGCCAGTTGCGCGAGTAACTGACCACGGGTGGCACCATCCACATGGGTGAGCAACGAAGCCATTCGCCGTTGTTGTTCCGGTGTTGTGGTTTTCGAAGCTGCATAAAGCCCGGCCAGACGTTGGAGTGCAGTGGCCGGCAAGCGTCCTTGATGACGGTCGAAAGCGGTTTCCAGTAACTGTTGCGCCTGTGCGCGATCGCCATTGTTTACCGCCAGATAGGTGGCCTGATTTAGCGAATTCAGGCTGCCGGTCTGCCGGTAGTGAAGCTCCCACAAGGTCTGCGCTTCGGTCATGCGGCCCATGCGTTGCGACAGTTCTGCGCGACGTTTGACGATTTCAGGTGTTTGCGTCTGGCCGGCCAGCCAGGCGTCGACCTTGTCACTGCGCCCCTGTTCCTGCCAGACACCCAGCAATTGCTCCTGACGGCGACTGTCCCACGGCTGCGGCAGTCGGGTGGTCTGCAGCAGGTCGGTGGCTTGCAGGCGCTGGGCGAGTATCAGCCAGGTGCGCGGGTCGTCGTCAGGCGTGCAGCTGCGAAATTGCTTGAGCGCTGCTTCCGGGTCCTGGCGTGACAACCATTCAGCGGTCTCCAGGCACGGCCGTTGCAGATCGTTGCTCAAACGCTGCACGGTCGGCACATCTTCGGTCTTGCGTGCCAGCTCCCACAGGCGCTGACGTTGCGTGGGATCGGCCAGATCGGAGTCCGGCAACGACTGAATCCAGCGTTGCGCCTGTTGTTCGTGACCCATGGCAATGGCGCGGTCGACCATTGCCAGACGGACCTTGCGTGCGGCCTCCGGAGTCGGTGCCTGTTGCAGCAGTTGTTGCAGCGGTTTTTCGTCGAGGCGCTGTACATAAGCATTGGCCAGACGTTGCCAGCCTTCGGCATCCAGCTGTTTACGGGCGGCGAGCGGTGCGAGCTGATCGATGGTGCCGCTCCAGTCGCGCAGCTGTTCCGACCAGTTGGCCCGTGCCAGACGCAGGATATTGTCATCGCCCTTGGGCGACAGCTGTGCCAGCCAGTCGTGAGCCTTGGCCGCGCCGCCGAACTTGGCGAGACTCAGACTGTAGGCCTGCCACAGACGCACGCGATCATTCAGGCTGCTGGTAGCCATCCAGCTTTCAACCTGAGTGCTGGTGGGTGGATCCTGTTCGATCCAGGTCAGGCGCAGGTCGAGGAGGGCGTCGCTGTTGTCCGGCAGCGCCTGCATGGCGTCCTTGTAGCGGCGTTGTTTGGCCAGCGACTCAACCAGCAGCGCTCGGGCCTCGTCGTTTTTCGGGACCTTTTCCAGCAAGTGGCGCATCAGTCGTTCGACTTCTTTCCAGTTGCCCTTTTTCGCTTCGCGATAGCTGCGGTCCATGTAGGGATAGCTGCGAAATTGTTCGAAGTCGCTAAGCGGCGCGGCCTGTAGCGGATACGCGGTGCTCAGGCCCAGCAGCAGGCTGCCCATCAGCAGGGTGTGACGATGCCCAGGCTTCATGCGACCTCCCGGACAATGCGGTAGGCGGCTTGCTGTTCGCTGGCCTGATCGGCGAGGGCCTGTTCCAGGACTTCCTGGGTGATCATGCCGCGGGAAATCAGATGCTCCCCGAGTGACATGTTTTCGGCATCGAAATCGATCAACGCCTGATTGAACAAGGTTGGCGGCACCATACCGCGAACCTGCAGCAGATTGCCCAGCAGCACCTGATGGCGGCTGACCCGCTCCAGCAAGGCTTCATCGTCCTGATGGCGCTCAAGTACTTCGAGCATATGACGCACTTCCTCATTCTGGCGGGGGCTGGCGTACCAGTAACGAATCCCCAGCGTAACGCGGCCCTGCGGTGCCAGACGGCTACGCACCGGGCGTTTCAATTGACGGCTGATCGCGCCGAGCGAGACCTGGCTGACCGGGCCTTCGGAGGCCAGAATCAGGGTGTCGCCTTCTTCGGCCACCGGCAGCACGCCGTAGTGCGATGCGACCCGGCGTGGCACGGCATCGATCAGGCGCTTGTCGAGCTTGAACGGGTTGAGTGGCGCCCACTCCAGGTCAAGCTGTTCGGCAAGTGTTTGAACCAGCTGAGTGCTGTCGATGTACTCACGCAGCAGCAGTTCGCGACCCAGTCGACGACGCACCGGACTGGTGATCGCCGCTTCCAGTTGTTCTTCGGTCAGCAGGCCTTTTTCCACCAGTCGATGGCCGAGCGGGGTGCGTTGTGCCTTGGTCAGTGCCGGGAATTCGTGGGTGGTCTTGTCCCAGGCCACACGCCGTGAGTCGCCCATCTCCATCACCTGGCGCAGGGCGCGCAGGTTGGCGAAGAAATTGACGAAGTTGCTCCACATCATGCGCGGCGCCGACAACAGACCTTCGACCAGCCCGTAGTAGCGAGTGACAAACCAGCCACGCTGGAACAGGCGGTTGAACAGCATCAAACCGTTGAGCCACAGCAGCACCGACAGCAACGAGCTGTCGGCGAGGATCGAGGGATAGTGCCATGACTCTGGGGCAATCACCGTGATGGCCCACATCGCCAGCAGCACCAGGAACAGCAGGTTGACCAGAAAGCTCAGCAGGTAGGCGATCAACCCGCGACGGTCACGCCACAGGAAGTAATTGAGCAGGCCTTTGCGGCTCCAGCCGAGGTTCTTGGTGCCTTGAAATACGATGCCGACGATCCACCGCGACTTCTGCCGGATTGCGTGTTGCAGGTCCCGGGGGAAGTGCTCGCGTACGCAGATCACCTGGGAGAACTCGCGGTTCATCCCGAACACCCACGGTTGCTCCAGCGCCAGTTTCGGATCGCTGACCGAATAGCGGGCGAAGATGCATTTCATGCCTTTCTGCTTCAGGCGGAAACCGATGTCGTAGTCCTCGGTGAGACTCTGCACATCGAAAGCAATACCGTCGCCGTCCTCCAGCAGCGCGCTGATGGCCTTACGGCTGAAGCAGGTGCCGACGCCGGCGCTGGGCACCTGGCCGGTGAGGGCTTCGCGCACGATGACGTCCTTGCCGTGGTTCTCGGCGAACTCATCGACGTAGTGCCCGGCGGTGAAGCCTTTCCATTCCGGTGCGTAGGGGTAGACCGGAATCTGGATCAGGTCCTTGTTCGGCAGCAGGTAGTTGTAGAGGCGCAACTCCATCGGCGAAATCACGTCTTCGGCATCGTGCAGGATGAAGCCGGCGAACTGGATCTTCGCTTCGCTCTCGAAACGCAGGATCGCATCGATGATGTTGTTCAGGCAGTCGGCCTTGCTGGTGGGGCCCGGTCGGGCGCAGACCACTTTGTGCACGTTGGGGTAGTGCTGGCAGACCGCATCGACGTCGGCCTGGGTTTCGGCGTCGTTGGGGTAGGTGCCGACGAAAATCTGATAGTTCTCATAATCGATGGTCGAGGCAGCCAGCCGCGCCATCTCGCCGACCACGCCGACTTCGTTCCACGCCGGCACCATGATCGCCAGCGGCTTCTCGGGAATCGAATACAGGCGTTCCTCGTCAGCGCGCTTGAATTTCTCGTAGATCCGCCAGCGCCGAATTAACTTGCGGCTCCAGTACACCAGATCGATGAACAGGTCATCGAGGCCGAGGATGAACATCAGCAGGGCGAGGAGGATCGCCACATACTTCAGACCAAACAGCACATACGCAAAAAAATCGACCCAGCCCAGGCTCATACCCCGTTACCCGCCGTCGAGCGTGCGCTCAGCCAGGCGTGGAGGCGTTTGGCGATACGTTCGCTGGCGTGACCGTCACCGTATGGGCTGTGGACGCGGCTCATGCGTTTGTAGGTCGCTTCGTCATCGAGCAACTGGCTGGCTTCCTTGACGATCTTTGCGGTGTCGGTGCCCACCAGCAGCACGGTGCCGCCCTCAAGCACGGAGGGGCGTTCGGTGACGTCACGCAATACCAGCAGCGGCTTGCCGATGGCCGGCGCTTCCTCCTGGACGCCGCCGGAGTCGGTCAGGATGAAGTGCGCACGGCCCATCAGCCAGACGAAGTTCGGGTAATCCTGGGGGGCGACCAGATAGATGTTGGGTTTGTCGGCGAGCATGCCGTACACCGCGCTCTGCACCTGCGGATTGAGGTGCACCGGGTAGACGAATTGCACATCCGGGTAACGCAGGGCGAGATCGGCCAGGGCCTGGCAGATGTTCTGGAAACCGTCGCCGAGGTTTTCCCGGCGATGGCCCGTGATCAACACCATCCGACGGCTGTCGTCGAGCACCGCCAGAGGTGAATCGGCAGCCGGGCGCCAGTTGCTCTGTTGCTGGTTCGTGCGCATCCACAGCAGCGCATCGATGACGGTATTGCCGGTGATTTCGATGTTGTCCTGCGGCACGCCTTCGCGCAGCAGATTGGCTTCGGCTTTGCCGGTCGGCGGGAAGTGCAGGTCGGCGATCACGCCGGTCAGACGTCGGTTGGCTTCTTCAGGCCAGGGCGCGCGCAGGTTGCCGGTGCGCAAACCGGCCTCGACGTGGCCGATGGGCAGCTGGCGATTGAACGCGGCGAGGGCGGCGATGAAGCTGGTGGTGGTGTCGCCGTGTACCAGCACGATGTCCGGTTTGACCCGTTCGTAGGCCTGGTCGAGTTGTGCAAGCAGATGTTGCGACAGACCGTTGAGCGTCTGGCCCTGGGTCATCACTTGCAGGTCTTCATCGACCGTCAGTTCGAACGCGTCGAGTACCTGTTTGAGCATCTCCCGATGCTGGCCGGTCGAGCAGATGTTGAGTTTGATGTCGGGCCACTGACGCAGAACCCGAGCCAGCGGGGCCATTTTGATGGCCTCCGGGCGAGTACCGAAAACCATCATGACGTTAAAGGACATTGACCCCTCCTGGGACGAAGCAAGGCCGTGGCCGGATAGCCAGCAGCACCTATCTCTTTCTGAGAAATAAAGAAAAGCAGCCGGATGGGAGCTTGTCCAATCCGGCGTTGAGGCTAGTTGTTACAGATCAATTGGAACGAAAGTGCCATATCTGATGGCTCTTAGGTGGCACTTTCAGGAAAAGTTCCATCGTTTTGCGCGGGGGATGGTGCAGAGGGTACGCAGGGTGTGGCGAAGCCAGCTCAGGTCATGGGGCGATTTGCGCGGCGCGGCGGGGTGTCTGGTTTTGCCGAGGAACTGGGTGAAGTCTTGCAGGAGTGATTCATCCGTACCGATGCCTTTCAGTTTTTTGAGCAGTACGCCTTCCTTGTAGAACAACACCGTCGGCGTACCCGTGACATCAGGATGTCGGCACGACAGTGCGGTATCGAGCATGAAGATATCCATCCAGGGCCGGAAGGGCTTGGCGACTTCGAGAAAAACGGGGCCGGAGAACACGCAGGCACCGCAGTGCTCGTTGAAGAAGTACAGGACGACAAGGCGCCTGGCTTTCAAGACCTTCCGGTACGTCGGGGGCAACGCTGAATATCGAGTCGGCGTCGTCATCGGAGCCTCCTTTATTCGATGCACAAGACGTCACGACGTTAAGGGAGCGGCGGTCGCTGTCGCAACTGTCAGAGTTGACAGGTGCCGAGCGCAATTTTTCGTGCGCCGCGCACCGATATGTGGCCCGAGTACCCGTCGCGTGTAGCCAACGGTAGCGCGGCGTCCCTGTCACTGCGCGTAACACCGTTCCGAACACTTTTCACATCCCTTTGATTCAGAACGCATTTCAATCCGTTGCGGATTCCTGGCGATTCCTGTGGCACACTTTCTGCTGTTCATTCCGTAGTAACAAACCGTGTTCCGGTATAGCGGAATAAACAATCCTCTGGAGTGCTTGCCATGCATCGCCGACTTTCCTTGTTCAAAGCGTGTGTTTTTGTTCTCGCGGCTTCGTCCGCTGTCATGGGTATGGCCCAGGCGGCCGACAGCAAGCTCGACAGCGTCCTGGCCCGTGGAAAACTGATCGTGGGGACCGGCAGCACCAACGCGCCGTGGCACTTCCAGGGCGCGGACGGCAAGTTGCAGGGCTTTGATATCGACATCGCCCGGATGGTGGCCAAGGGTCTGTTCAATGATCCGAGCAAGGTCGAGTTCGTGGTGCAGTCGTCCGATGCGCGGATTCCCAACCTGCTGACCGACAAGGTCGACATGAGCTGCCAGTTCATCACCGTCACCGCCAGCCGTGCGCAGCAAGTGGCGTTCACCCTGCCGTATTACCGCGAAGGCGTCGGCCTGCTGCTGCCGAACAACAGCAAGTACAAGGAAATCGAAGACCTGCAAGCCGCTGGCGACAGCGTGACCGTGGCCGTGCTGCAGAACGTGTACGCCGAGGAATTGGTGCACCAGGCGCTGCCCAAGGCCAAGGTCGATCAGTACGACAGCGTCGATCTGATGTATCAGGCCGTGAACTCCGGTCGCGCCGATGCCGCTGCTACCGACCAGTCTTCAGTCAAATACCTGATGGTCCAGAACCCTGGCCGCTATCGCAGCCCGACATACGCCTGGAGTCCGCAGACCTACGCCTGCGCCGTCAAACGTGGCGATCAGGACTGGCTGAACTTCGTCAACACCACCTTGCATGAAGCCATGACCGGTGTTGAATTCCCGACCTACGCGGCATCGTTCAAGCAATGGTTCGGCGTTGATCTGCCATCGCCCGCTATCGGTTTCCCTGTCGAATTCAAATGATCCCGTGAGAGTGGGGCGCCCTGATGCGCCCCGCTCAAGGTACTGCCAACCATGAACTATCAGTTGAACTTTGCCGCCGTGTGGCGCGATTTCGACACCTTGCTGGCGGGGCTCGGTCTGGGCCTCGAACTGGCGCTGGTGTCGATCGCCATCGGCTGCGTAATCGGCCTGCTGATGGCGTTTGCCTTGCTGTCGAAGCATCGCGCCTTGCGGGTGCTGGCATCGGTGTATGTGACGGTGATCCGTAACACGCCGATTCTGGTGTTGATTCTGTTGATCTACTTTGCGTTGCCGAGCCTGGGGATCCGGCTGGACAAGATCCCGTCGTTCATCATCACCCTGTCGCTGTATGCGGGGGCGTACCTGACCGAAGTGTTCCGGGGCGGCTTGTTGAGCATCCCCAAGGGTCAGCGCGAAGCGGGACTGGCCATCGGCCTGGGCGAGTGGCAGGTGAAGGCCTATGTCACCGTGCCGGTGATGTTGCGCAACGTGCTGCCGGCGCTGTCGAACAACTTCATTTCGCTGTTCAAGGACACCTCGCTGGCCGCCGCGATTGCGGTGCCGGAGCTGACCTACTACGCGCGCAAGATCAACGTCGAGAGCTACCGGGTGATCGAAACCTGGCTGGTGACCACGGCGTTGTATGTCGCGGCCTGTTACCTCATTGCCATGCTGCTGCGTTATCTCGAGCAGCGTCTGGCGATCCGCCGATAGGAGGCTGCGATGTACGAATCCCCCAGTTGGTTGCATGAGTTGTGGATTGCCCGCGAAGCCTTGTGGCAAGGCTTTCTGACCAGTGTGCAGGTGTCGGCGCTGGCCATTCTGTTCGGCACGATCATCGGTGTATTCGCCGGGCTGGTACTGACCTATGGCAAGTTCTGGATGCGCGCGCCGTTCCGCTTTTATGTCGACCTGATTCGCGGCACACCGGTGTTTGTGCTGGTACTGGCCTGCTTCTACATGGCGCCGGCGCTCGGTTGGCAGATCAGCGCGTTTCAGGCGGGTGCCTTGGGTCTGACGCTGTTTTGCGGCTCCCACGTGGCCGAGATCGTGCGCGGTGCGTTGCAGGCATTGCCACGCGGGCAGATGGAAGCGGGCAAGGCCATCGGCCTGACGTTCTATCAGTCCCTCGGCTACGTGCTGTTGCCCCAGGCGCTGCGGCAGATCCTGCCGACCTGGGTCAACTCGTCCACGGAAATCGTCAAGGCCTCGACCTTGCTGTCGGTGATCGGCGTGGCGGAGCTGTTGCTCAGCACCCAGCAGATCATTGCCCGGACGTTCATGACCCTGGAGTTTTATCTGTTCGCCGGTTTTCTGTTCTTCGTCATCAACTACGGCATCGAATTACTCGGCCGGCACATTGAAAAGCGGGTGGCCTTGCCATGACTCAAGCTCAAGTTTCCAACGTCCAGAACGGCCAGCCGCTGCTGGACATCCGTGGCCTGCACAAGCAATACGGCGCGGTCGAAGTGCTCAAGGGTGTCGACCTGAGCATGCAGCGCGGCAACGTGGTGACGCTGATCGGCTCCAGCGGCTCGGGCAAGACCACGCTGCTGCGTTGCGTGAACATGCTGGAGGAGTTCCAGGGCGGGCAGATCCTGCTCGACGGTGAATCCATCGGTTATGACGAACTCAATGGCAAACGCGTGCGCCACCCGGAAAAAGTCATCGCGCGCCATCGGGCGATGACCGGCATGGCATTCCAGCAGTTCAACCTGTTTCCGCACCTCACCGCGTTGCAGAACGTCACCCTCGGCCTGCTCAAAGTCAAAAAGATGCACAAGGACGAAGCCGTGGTCCTGGCCGAAAAATGGCTGGAGCGGGTCGGCCTGCTGGAACGGCGCAATCACTTTCCCGGCCAGTTGTCCGGCGGTCAGCAACAGCGCGTGGCGATTGCCCGGGCGATTGCGATGAACCCTAGCCTGATGCTGTTCGACGAAGTCACCTCGGCCCTCGACCCGGAACTGGTCGGCGAAGTGCTGAACGTGATCAAGGGCCTGGCCGAGGACGGCATGACCATGTTGCTGGTGACCCACGAAATGCGTTTTGCGTTCGAGGTCTCGGACAAGATCGTGTTCATGAATCAGGGGCGCATCGAAGAGCAGGGGCCTCCCAAGGAACTGTTCGAGCGTCCGCAATCGCCGCGGCTGGCTGAATTTCTCAAAAGCACGCGGTTCTGACTTTTTACTTTTTCAATCAGGAGACACATCCATGAGCATTACTCGTTACGGCACCGGCAGCACCGCCGCTGGCGGCCAGCCACGTCCATTTGCCCGCGCAGTCGAGGCCGATGGCTGGCTGCACGTTTCCGGTCAGGTGCCGGCGGTGGATGGCGAGATCATCGTGGGCGGCATCGTCGAACAGACTCACCAGACCATGAAGAACCTGATCGCGATTCTCGAAGAGGCCGGTTATGGCCTGGAAGACGTGGTACGTGCCGGGGTGTGGCTGGACGATCCGCGGGATTTCAGCAGTTTCAACAAGGTTTTCGGCGAATACTTCAAGCCCGAACACGCACCGGCCAGGGCCTGTGTGCAGGCAAGCATGATGGTCGACTGCAAGGTCGAGATCGACTGCATTGCGTACAAGAAGAAGGCTTGAGAGATGTGGCGTCGCTGAGGCCGTAGCCCCCTCACCCTAGCCCTCTCCCCCAGGAGAGGGGACTGATCTCTATCGATGCAGAGTCCGGCGTTTGGCAGCTAGTCATGTATCGATACGGTCAGGCTCCCTCTCCCTCCGGGAG
>NZ_JBYTBO010000017.1:0-137746 GCF_058789255.1 Pseudomonas sp. FW215-R2 | reverse complement strand
TAGGTCATCGTCAAGATTAAATTCCGAAACCCCAATTGCGAAAGCAGTTGGGGTTTTGTTTTGCCCGCGGGAAAGTTTTTGCTCGCCGTCGGCGAACAAATTTGCACAGTTATTTTCGAATCAGAACACTAGAATAGATCCCAACTTTTTCGGAGTCAGAGCCCTTATGTCAGATTCGGTTGACGCCCCCGGGCTGTCAGAATTACCGCTGGATGACTTGGTGGCCTGTCATGAGTGCGATCTGCTGATGCGCAAGCCCAAGCTTGCCCACGGCGAAAAAGCCCTCTGCCCACGTTGTGGCTACGAACTGTACGCCCACCGCCATAACGTGGTGCAGCGCAGTCTAGCCCTGGTCATTGCCGCACTGCTGCTCTACGTGCCGGCGAACTTTTTGCCCATCATGCAGCTCAATGTTCTGGGGCAATCGTCGCAGGACACTGTCTGGAGCGGTGTTATCGGCCTGTTCAATACCGATATGCGCGGCGTTTCAGTCGTCGTATTCCTGTGCAGCATGGCGATTCCACTGCTGAAACTTCTGTGTCAGTTGATGGTGTTGCTGACGATCAGTTTCAACATCGGGCGCAGTTATGGGCTGTTGCTCTACCGTATTTATCACCACCTCAAAGACTGGGGCATGCTTGAGGTCTACCTCATGGGCGTCCTGGTGGCGATCGTCAAACTGGCGGACATGGCGGCCATCACCGTGGGCCTCGGTCTGGCGTGTTTCATCGGCTTGTTACTGGTTCAGGTCTGGCTCGAAGTGGTGATGTCACCGCACCAGATCTGGCAGGCGTTATCAGGAGAAGATGCCCATGCGGGCGATTGATGCGGGCATTCTGATCTGTACCGAATGCCACGAACTGAACAGGCAGGATGCCGACAGCGATGTGCAGACCTGCACCCGATGTGGTGCGCTGGTTCATGCGCGGCGCCCGAACAGTCTCGCGCGTACTTGGGCGTTGCTGATCACTGCGGCGATTATCTACATCCCGGCCAACGTACTGCCGATCATGACAGTCAGCTCTCTGGGCCAGGGTGATCCGAGCACGATCATGTCCGGTGTGATCCAGTTGGTGCAGCACGGCATGATTCCGATCGCTGCCGTGGTGTTCATCGCCAGTATTTTGGTGCCGACATTCAAACTGGTGGGTATCGCGCTGTTGCTGTTTTCGGTGCAGCGCCGCCAGCCCTTGTCCGCACGTCAACGGATCTGGATGTACCGCTTCATCGAGTTCATCGGCCGCTGGTCCATGCTCGATATTTTCGTGATCGCCATTCTGGTGGCGGTCGTCAACTTCGGCCGGCTTGCCAGCGTCGAAGCCAATCTTGGCGCCATCGCCTTCGCCAGTGTGGTGATTCTGACGATGCTCGCCGCTGTCACTTTCGATCCCCGACTGATTTGGGATAACACGGAGTCGGACGCCGACCATGACTGATTTGCCTGTAGCGAAAACCCGACCGGCTTCGAACTGGTCTGCCATTTGGGTACTGCCCCTGATTGCCCTGATCATCGGCGGCTGGCTGGGATGGCGTGCCTACAACGAAACCGGCATCGAGATTCAGGTGCGCTTCGAAAGCGGTGAAGGTATCCAGGCCAACAAGACCGAAGTGGTCTACAAAGGCATGCCCGTCGGCAAGGTCAAAGCCCTCAAGCTCGACGACGAAGGCGGCACCAAAGGCGTGATCGCCACCATCGAAATGAACAAGGATGTCGATCAATACCTGAAGACCAGTACCCGCTTCTGGCTGGTCAAACCGAGTGTGACACTGGCTGGTATCACCGGTCTGGAAACCCTGGTATCGGGTAACTATGTCGCGATCAGCCCGGGTGAAGGCGAGCCGACCCGCAAGTTCAAGGCCCTGGCCGAAGAGCCGCCGCTGTCGGACTCCAAACCCGGACTGCACCTGACGATCAAGGCTGATCGCCTGGGTTCGCTGAACCGTGGCAGCCCCGTGTTCTACAAGCAGATCAAGGTTGGCCAGATCAAGAGTTACGTGCTGTCGGAAGACCAGAGCACTGTCGAACTCAAAGTGTTCATCGAGCCGACCTACGCCAAACTGGTGCGTAAACATACGCGCTTCTGGAACGCCAGCGGCATCAGCATCGACGCCAACCTGTCCGGGGTGAAAGTGCGCAGCGAATCCCTGGCCAGCATCGTCGCCGGCGGTATTGCCTTCGCTACGCCGGAGAACCGCAAGGACAGTCCGCCGACCGATCCGAGCCTGCCGTTCCGCCTCTACGAAGACTTCGATGCGGCCGCCGCCGGCATCCGCGTGAAGGTCAAACTCAGTGATTTCGAAGGTCTGCAGGCCGGGCGTACCCCGGTGATGTACAAGGGCATTCAGGTCGGTAACCTGAAAGCGCTGAAGATCGATCCGGATCTGTCCAGCGCCACCGCTGAATTGACCCTCGATCCTCTGGCTGAAGAGTATCTGGTCACCGGCACCCAGTTCTGGGTGGTCAAGCCGTCGATTTCCCTGGCCGGCATCACCGGTCTGGAAGCGTTGGTCAAAGGTAACTACATCGCCGTGCGCCCAGGCGACAAGGGCGGCGCTCCGCAGCGTGAGTTCGAAGCCCGGCCGAAAGCGCCGCCGCTGGACCTCCGTTCACCGGGTCTGCACCTGGTGCTGTTCACCGATACGCTCGGCTCAATCGATGTCGGCAGCCCGATCCTCTACAAGCAGGTCAAGGTCGGCTCGGTGCAGAGCTATCAGTTCTCCAAGACCCGGAAGCAACTGGTGATCGGCGTCCACATCGAGAAGGAATACGAAAACCTGGTCAACGCCTCGACCCGGTTCTGGAACGTCAGCGGGGTCACGTTGACCGGCGGCTTGACCGGCGGCATTCAGGTCAAGAGTGAGTCGTTGCAGACCCTGATGGCCGGCGGCATCGCGTTCGAAACGCCGCAAGCCAAGGCTCCGCTGCAGAAGCGGATTCCGCGCTTCCGTCTGTTCGCCAATCATGATGACGCGAATCAGAAGGGCGCGGTGATCACCATCAAGGTCGACCGTGCCGACGGTTTGCGCAGCGGCACGCCGATTCGCTTCAAAGGCCTGGATGTGGGCAAGATCGAAAGCGTCGACCTGACCGATGACCTGCAATCGGTGATCCTCACCGCGCGCATAACAGAAGTGCCGGAGAAGATTGCCCGGGTCGGCAGTCAGTTCTGGGTGGTCAAACCGGAGTTGGGGCTGATCAAAACCTCGAACCTGGAAACCCTGGTGACCGGCCAATATCTCGAAGTGCAACCGGCGGCCAAGAACCTCGGCCCGCAGAAGAACTTCGTGGCGTTGGACAATCCGCCAGAGTTGGCCAAGCAGGAAGCAGGCTTGAGCGTGGTCTTGAGCGCCGCTCGTCGCGGTTCGCTCAAACCGGGTGTGCCAGTGACTTACCGCGAAATCACCGTGGGTAAAGTCACCGGTTATGAACTGGGCCAGACTGCCGATCGGGTACTGGTGCACATCCTGATCGAGCCGAAGTACGCGCCACTGGTACGTAGCGGTAGCCGCTTCTGGAACACCAGCGGTGTCGGATTCGATATCGGCCTGTTCAAGGGCGTGACGGTACGCACTGAGTCTCTGGAAACGGCGATTCAGGGCGGTATCGCCTTCGCCACGCCGGACGGTGAGCGCATGGGCAACCCGGCTCGGGCTGAACAGACCTTCGCGCTGTTCGACAAGTTCGAAGACGAATGGCTGACCTGGGCGCCGAAAATCCCCCTCGGCAAATAATCCCGAGCCCATGAAAAAGGGCCGCGATCCAATGGATCGCGGCCCTTTTTTGTGCCCGTCAGTTACGCATCAAACCGCATCCAGCTCCGGCTCGTCCGCTTCGACATTGACGGTGGCTTTCACCACATCGTGACGGCGGATGTATTTCCAGTCCGCCTCGTCGATGTAGATGCCGGCCGGGCCGCTGCCGCCTTCCAGGTCGATGGCGACACTGGCGCAGACCTGCGGCTTCACGCTCGCCAGAATCGGCACGAAGCCCAGTTGCAGGCTGGTTTCCAGCAATGCTGCCTGGTTCTTCTCGTCGATGTCCGCCGCCTCGTCGAGGTAGTACGGCAGGCGCACGCGACCGGCCAGGTCGCGATCCATCAAGTGCAGCAACAAGTACATGTTGGTCAGCGCCTTGATGGTCATCGTGGTGCCGTTGGACGCCGCGCCATCGATGTCGGTGTGGATCACCGGCTGGCCGTTGACCTTAGTGATCTCGAACGCCAGTTCGAACAAGTCCTTGAGGCCGAGCTGGTTGTGGTTCGCCGCCACCAGACGCGCCAGGTATTCCTTGGCCTCTTCGTTCTTGTTGTCCTGTTCCGCGCTTTGGCTCAGGTCGAACACCGACAGGGTTTCGCCTTCTTCGTACTGACCGGCGCTGTGGATGATCTGGTCGATGTGCTTGAGCGCTTCCTTGTTTGGCGCGAGCACGATGCGGAAGCTCTGCAGGTTGGAGACCTGACGCTTGTTGATCTCGCGGTTGAACAGCGCCAGTTGGTGCTCGAGGCTGTCGTAGTCGCTGCGGATATTGCGCAGGGTCCGCGCGATATCGGTCACGGCTGCGCGACGCGCCTTTCCGAGGGTCAGGGCTTCGTCGGTACGGTGCGCATAAGCGTTGATCAGCAACGACAGACGGCGCTCCATGTCGTCTTCGCTGTCGAACTTGGCCACGCCTTTGAGGCGCACTTGCGCGTACAGCGCTTCGATCTGGCCATCGGCACGCAGCAAGCCTTGCCAGCTGTCCTGATAGTCATTGAGCAGCGGCAGCAGGTTGTCCATGGAGTCGTCGACCGGATCCATGAACGGCGTGCCGAATGGCAGATCCGCCGGTAGCAACTGACGGCGACGCAGGGCATCGTCGAGGGTGCGTTGCTTGGCTTCCATGTCGGCGATCTGGCGGCCGACCAGTTGCAGCTTGGCCGACAGTTGCTGGACGCGCTCGGTGAACGCATCGCTGGAACGCTTGAGTTCGTCCTGCGCGGCTTCCATCTGCGCCAGTTGCTCCAGCTTGTCGCCTTCTTCGGCGCTCAGAGTCTGGGTGCGGCGGAAGTCTTCCAAAGCTTTCTGCGCATCCAGCACCTGCTGGTACAGCGCTTCGGTCTGGGTCTTGCTCGCGGCGCGGTCGGCGGCCACGGCTTGCTGGGTTTTCAGTTGCTTGAGTTCTTTTTCCAGACGCTCTTTCTGATCACGCAGCGCGGCACGGTCGGCCAGCGCTTGCAGGGCCGGCGGCTCGATGTGCGAGATGTCGATCGACAGACCCGGCACTTCGAAACGCTCGCCCTTGAAGCCGTCGAGGATCAGCTCGACCGATTTGACCCACTCGCCGTCCTCGTCGAGGGTGATGCCGTGTTCGCCCAGCGGCAGGCTGAACAGCGCGCTGTTGAACAGACGCATCAGGCGTTCGACGTCCTGTTGCGAGAACTCTTCACGCAGGCGGGCGTAGCTGTTGTTGTCGGCGTGATCGAGTTGCTGTTTCACCGACTTCAGGCGTTTTTCCAGATCCCGCAGACGTTCTTCGAGATCCTCGGCGCTGAATTGACGGGACTGCGCCAGCGCACCGGCGAGTTCATCGTGAGCATCCTTGGCGGCCAGCAGTTGCTGCTCCAGTACCTTGACGTCATCGACCAGCGCAAAGCGGTTTTTCAGCACCGACAACTCACCGAGCCAGCGCTGGATGCCGGAGATTTCCCGCTCCAGACGCATCAGCTCCTGGGTGCCACCGCGCTGATCGTTTTGCAGATCGTCCTGCTCGCGACGGTAATGTTCTGCCTGGATCGCCAGTTCTTCTTTGCGCGCACCGGCGTAATCCGACCAGGTGCCGAGCAACGAATCGAGCAGTGGCGACAGGCGATGCAGCTTGCCGCGCAGCACGTCGCGCTGTTTCACGCCGTTGGCCAAGGCTTCGACCAGCGGGCCGGCCGCAACCAGCGAGTTGTAGTCCTGTTCCATGCGACGCACGTCGCGGAAAGCTTCTTCGCACGCGGCGATGTAATCGACGCTGCCGGAACGCAGGCTGTGTTCGAAGGCATCGAGGAACAATTGCTTGAGCTTGGCTGCGGTGATTTCGCGCATGTGCAGCAGGTTGATGAACAGCGCGCGGAAAGTCTTCAGGCTCTGCTCGCTGGTGGAGCGCAGCGGGATCAGGGTCAGATCCAGCGGGATCGACGTATGACCGCCAACCAGCAAACGGCGCAGTTCATCAGGCTTGAGTTCGTAGGCTTTCAGGCCTTCCTTTTCAAGGTTGCTGAACAGTTCTTTCTGACGCAGGCAGGTGTCGTTTTTCTGGTAGTGCGCCAGATCGAGCTTGCCGGCGTAGGCAAAGAACTGGTGACCGAAACCGCCACCCGGGCCGCGACCGACCACGCCGATCACGTGCGGGCCGTGGGGCAGGTTCACTTCGACGAGGATGTAGCTGGTGTCGGAGGCAAAGTAGAAACGCCGGGATTGTTCCAGGCTGTACTTGCCGAAACTCATGTCTGACATGCGCGCCAGGATCGGGAACTGCAAGGCGTTGATCGAGGCGGATTTACCGAGGTTGTTCGCGCCGTAGACCGATAGCGGTTCTTCCAGCGGAAACAGGCCGAGGCTGTAACCGGCGGTGTTCAAAAGGGCAAAGCGGCGGATGCCGTAGCGTTCCTGGCTCATGCGTCGGACTCCTGTTCTTCGGCAATGGCGCGGGCCAGTGCGTCTTCTTCGCTCTCTTCCTCAAATTCGGAGAGATCGAGTGGATCGTCGGTCTCGAGGAATTTGGCCTCGGCCTCTTCGTCGATCAGCACCGGTGCCGGCAGCGGCAGCACGCTGTGAACGCTGGCCGCCAGATCGCGGTCCTGCTGAACCGACAGGCAGACGTCGAGGAAGCGGTGCATCGGCGGCAGAAAGCGGTACACGCCGTTTTCTTCACTGGCGAAGCCAAGCTGGGTCATGCGGCGCATGATCTTTTCTTCGAGCTCTTCAACGGTCTGTACTTCGGCCTGGATGAACAGGTCGCGGTACTTTTCCAGCAGCGACGGCAATTCTTCGCGGCCGAGGCTGCCGCCGTCGAGCACAGCGATCGGATCGCGGCCCTGATCGGCCAGATGCTCGACGAGGATGAAGGTGAACAGCGCCAGGCGCTGAGCGGTCTTGTTCACCGCCGCTGCTGCCATGTCCGGCACGAAATAGTAGAAACCACGGGTGTCGCAGACCAGTTCGAAACCCAGTGCCTTGAACAGCGTGCGGTACTGGTCCTGGAAGTTCGACAGTTGCGCGTACAGCTCCGGATCGCGGCGGCTGACGTGGTAACCCTTGAACAGCTCGCGGAAGATCGGCGCGAGTTGCGACAGTTCGGAAAGATCAAGATGCATTGGGGATGCTCGCAGAATCCTCGGCGGCGGTCTCGCCGGCCGAGAGCAGGGCGAAGGAGCGCAGGCTGACCTGGTGCTCGTGTGTGTGGTATTCGCGGCGTTCCAGACGCTCGCGCTTGAAGCGTTTTTCCCGCGACAGGCGCGAGAACCAGTAAAGCAATTCGTCGGTCGCGCCGTCCGGTTCCTGCTCCAGCAGCCAAGTCATCAGATCCGGCATTGGCAGGGATTCTTCGCAACGGTCGACCATTTCGCGCACCGTGCGCGGTGCGCGCGGGGCTTCGCCTTTCTGTGTCTTGTGCGCCTTGGGGAAGCGCGCCGGTTTCGGCTCGAAACGGGCGAGGGCGTAGACGTAGGCCTCGACCTGACTGGCGCTGCCAAGGAAGGTGCTTTGCGGCCGGGTGAACAGCGGCATCGCGGCTTGCGGTACGGCGTCGATGCCTTTGCGGCGGATCGCGGCCAGCGCCAGCGCAGCACCACGGGTCACGGCGTTGTGCCGGCGAGCTTCTTCACGCAACGGCAGCAGCAATTCCCGGGCATGACGCAGGGTCAGCTGGGCGCTGGTCTGCATCTCGAGGATGCGCGCGTGGGTGCGCAGCAGCATGTCGTCATCGACCAGATGGCCGAGGCGCTGCTGTTCGCTGAGCATCTTCAGCAGCACGGTTTCGACCTTGCGTACGCCTTGTTCGAAGGCGCCGTCGGCGTTCACCAGATCAATCATCGGCTCGACGTATTCGTCCCAGGTCGCCAGTACTTCGGCGTAACGCTGACGCAGCGGAATCTGCCGGTCGCTGGTCTTGGCCCGCTCGGCCACGGCCACCAGTGCCTGTTCGTCATTGTCGAGTTTCTTCAGAACGTCGCGCACGCGCATGTCGAGCAGGCGCAGCTGACGCGCCAGATCATTGCCGTCGCGAATGTCGAACGCATCCTGGATGTAACCGGCCAGACGCTCGAGGTGACGCAGGTAAGCTTCGATTTCCAGGCACAGGCCGAGTCGGTGTTCCCGACGCAGGTAGGCGAGGAAGTCGTGAATCTGCGCGTTCAGCTCGAAACGGTTCGGGCTTTTGGCCACGGGCACCAGAATGTCGAGGCGAATCCACACGTCGAGCAGACTGGTGATGTCCTGCGGCGTGCTGTCCAGTTGTTGGGCGGCCAGTTGCGTGCGCAGTTCGTTGAGGCTCAGGGTGCCTTGGTCGAAGTGCTCGCACAGTGGCTCCAGAAGTGCCCAGTGTTCAGCGAGGGCGCGCAAGACGCGCTTGGGTTCGATCATCGGAATGGCCGGCTGGTTGGCGATTAAAAGCCGCGATTGTACTGCATCACGCGGGATGCGATTCACTCTCGGGACGGGCTGTCGCTTTTCTTTGCGTCAAGGTATCGGTCAAGACTATCGATCAACAGCGGGCGATCTTGAGCGAAGGGCGGTAGAATCAGCGCACTTCAGTTATCCACAAGTGGCCGACCCTTGCTAATCGAGTCCCGCCGCCGCGCCTATTTGAACGCCATGCAGGTGGTCAACTGGCTGCCGCGCACCGAATTGCCCTTTGCCGCGCCGTCACGGCCCGAGCTGCTGGACGTTGCCGAGCCCGAGCCTGACGTCCCGGTGTTCGTGGCACCTGCACCGCAGGCCGATGCGCCGGTGCAGCCTGCCGCGCGTCCGGTCGAACGGCCGAAGATCGAGGTCCCGCGACCTTCGCTGGCCAGCACCCGCGCGGGCGCCAAGCCGGTGGAAGAAGTCGACGAAACGCCTGTGGTGGTCAAACCGGCGCCGGTCCCGCCACCGCGTTTTACTCTGCAATTGCTGCGGGCCGGTCGTTGCCTGTTGCTGGTGGAGTTACCCACAGGCGATTCTTTCCAGTCCCGCGATCCGGCGTATCTGTTGCTCAAGGACATGCTGCGCGCCGCCGGTCTGCCGGATGCGCCGCAGATCGTCGGTGATCCGGTGCGCTGGCCATTGCTGGTGCGCGGCACGATGGATCAGGGGCCCGAAGCGGCCCGAGATTTCGTCCAGGGTTTCCTGTCGGTTCAAATGGAGGCGGCGCCGTGCGCCTGCCTATGGCTGATCGGCCTGCCAGCGGTGCGTTTTGCCGGCGAAGCGGATGCCGAAGCGTTCAACCGCGAATTGCAAATCGAGGGTCTTGGCCTGGCGTGGGCCGTGCCGGGGCTTGAATTGTTGATGGAAGAGCCACAGCGCAAGGCCGCCGTGTGGCAAGCCATGCGTCGGCTGATGGCGCGCTGGAAAGAATCGAATGAGTGACGCTGTAACGTTCCGCCCGATGGTCGAATCCGATCTGGATGCCGTACTGAAGATTGAATTCGCGGCCTATAGCCATCCATGGACTCGCGGGATCTTTCTCGACGGGCTGGGCAAATACCAGATCTGGCTGATGTTCGAAGGCGAGCAACAAGTCGGACATGGCGTGGTGCAGATCATTCTGGATGAGGCGCACCTGCTCAACATCACGGTCAAACCGGAAAATCAGGGCCGGGGCCTTGGGCTGACATTGCTCGAACACCTGATGTCTCGCGCCTATGCCGCGGATGCCCGGGAATGTTTCCTCGAAGTGCGCGACAGCAATACCTCGGCCTTTCGCTTGTATGAGCGCTATGGCTTCAACGAAATCGGCCGGCGCCGGGATTACTACCCGGCGGTGGGCGGGCGTGAAGACGCCGTAGTCATGGCCTGCACCCTGGTGGATTAAGCGTTGATCGCCATCGCGGGTCACCCCGCGATGGCGTTCTTTCAGGTCATCCGCGCTTGCCATCCATCGGATCGCGCCGTGCCATTTCCGCTTCATCCAGCCCGTCCCCGCCGCCAATGTCGTCCTCATCGACAATGCTCAAGTCCCAATCCGCCTGATTGCCTGATCCTGGCTCGTCCGCATCCCGCGCGCCGTCCTCGTGGATCAGGGTTTCCGGGCTCAGATCATCGTCGGTCGGCTCGTGGTCAGATACCGAAGCACCGGTCAGGCCCGCCTCACGCACCCGCTCGCGGGGCATCAGCTGTTCACGCTCGGTTTCCGGCAGTTCGTCGCCGATCCTTGCGCTGGGCTGTTCGTCGTCGAAGTCCAGCTCATGCACCGATCCCATGCGGTCTTCGTTATCATCGATGGGCTCCGGCTGCACCGCATCGAAGGGACGTCGTGAATCAGTCATGGCAAATCCTCATACTGTGGGCCTTACTGAGGTGGACTCACCGGGCACACGAGAATTCCAACGAAATCACTTGCGATCCTTTCGTGACCCCGACGGACGGTTGTCTGTCAAAGCAGCGCATCTTTCTTGAGGCCTTACAGCATGCATGACTTACAAGACCTGATTGATAACAACGAGCGTTGGGCTGACGCGATTACCAAGGAAGACCCGGATTTCTTCGCCAAACTGGCCCGCCAGCAGACGCCGGAATATCTGTGGATCGGTTGCTCCGATGCGCGGGTGCCGGCCAACGAGATCGTCGGCATGCTGCCGGGCGATCTGTTCGTTCACCGTAACGTTGCCAACGTGGTGCTGCACACCGACCTCAATTGCCTGTCGGTGATCCAGTACGCGGTGGACGTGCTCAAGGTCAAACACATTCTGGTCACCGGCCACTACGGTTGCGGCGGTGTGCGGGCGTCGATGCAGGATCGCCAGTTCGGTCTGATCGATGGCTGGCTGCGGTCGATCCGCGATCTGTATTACGAAAAACGTGAAGAACTGGCCAAGTTGCCGACCGAAGAAGAGCAGGTCGATCGTCTGTGCGAGCTCAACGTGATCCAGCAAGTGGCCAACGTCGCTCACACCAGCATCATCCAGAACGCCTGGCATCGCGGGCAGAGCCTGTCGATCCACGGTTGCATCTACGGCATCAAGGATGGCCGCTGGAAGAGCCTGAACACGACCATCAGCGGTTTCGAGCAACTGCCGCCGCAATACCGTTTGCGTCCGGTAGAAGCGCAGTAACTCTCCGGTCAGCGCAAACCTTGCCGACGCCAGCTCTGCAAATAGCGCTGGCCTTCAAGATTGGGGGATTCGTCGTAGCCGACGATCCACCCGCGACAGTGTGAAGACCCGCAACCGCAGACGAACTGCCTGAGCAGTTTGTCCTCGGTGGCGGTGTAATCCATGGTCAGCCGGTCGCCGGGCTTAATGTCCCGCAGTGCCCACAGCCACAATTCGCTCATGTCGAGATAAACGTTCGGGTCGCACGAGTGTTCGAACAGTCCGAAGAAACGCGGATCGTAGATATGAATACCGGGCTGCAGTTGTCGGGTCTGCCGGCAGCGGTAAGGCAGCAGTTGACCCGAGACCCTGCACATTCGGGTGATACGCAGGAATTCCCGGCGCGCCACGACGGCGATGGACATGGCATGGCTGCCTTGAACAATTTCGAAATCAGCTCTGGAGGGGAATCCGAGGCGAACCGGGAGTCCGGCGAAGGGATAAATGCCCTCGGTGTCGCGAGGGGAGCCACTTTGCAGTGCGTAAGTGTTCATAACGTTCCTTGTCGGCCAGGTGTCGCGATTCCCGAGACTGACATCCTGTCAGTCCTTGAGCCCAAGCTTTGAATCCAAGAATCCCGTAAATGACACTAGCGGTCTACTGTCAGATCTGACAGGCGAAATAGACGCTTTCCCGAGTCAGCCAAGGCTGACACGGGAACTTCATGCGTTCGATCAGAAGTGGGGAGCCGGTGCTGCCATGGCCGGCAACGGACCGTTCAGCTGTTGCAGCTGAGTCTTGATCGTCGGGGTCGAGCAGGTGGTCGCTGCCTGCGCTGCGGTTTCGTTACGGATCGAGGTGTAGAACAGTTCGCAGGTCTTGGTTTTCTGCGTCACTTGCCAGGTCTGGGTGCAACTGTTCAGCAAGGTTTTCGGATCGGTGCCCGGTTTGCTGCCCATCCCGGCCTGCCAGCAGGCTGCGCTCAAGTCTTGCCCCATCACTTTCAAACCTGCCGCATCGGCCTTGGCCTGTGCGTCGTCGCCGGTGTAGTTGGCCGGGTCGGCGGCGTACCAGATGTAACTCGGGTGGTTGGAACCCAGCACCGGCACGTTCACGCCTGCGCTTGGGCTGATGGTGGCCAGGCCCAGTACATTCACGGTCGCGCCGTATTGCTGTTTGATCCAGTTACGCACTGGCGCGCCGAAAGCGACCATCGGCAGAGTGGCGCCTTTGGCGTTCTGACTGACTTCCTTGACCATGGTGGTCTGGTAGTCCTTGAAGTAGTCGTAGACCCCTTCCAGATCCTTGCCGGCGCTGGCGGGCGCGGCAATCGGCGCGATGTCGATGATGGTCTGATAGCCCGGCGTCTGGTCGGTGGGGATGCCGTTGTCGGTCAGCAGCGCAGCCCAGCGGTCGGTGGTGTTGGAGCGCAGGTAATCCTGGGCTTGGGTCAGCGAGTAATCCGGCGGGAAGTGCAGCAATTCGACGCTTTTACGGTTTTCCAGAGCCATGCCCAGTGGCAGGAACAGATACCAGCTGTACGCCCATTTACCATCGGCGTTGAGCTTGCTGGCGCCGGTGTAGGCCAGGTCGCCGGCATCCAGCAGCGCGGCCAGCGGCTTGTCATAGCCTTTCGGCACGCCGCTGATCTCGGCGTACAACTGATGGTTGTCGGTTTTCACCAGCACCTTGGCGTTGGCATAACCATCGCGCTGCACACTTTGAGTCAGGTAATGGGCGACAGTCTGCTCAAGCGTCCAGTTGCGAAAGCAGATCACGCTGCAATTGTTGGGATAGGCGAAGAGGCGGGTGACGCGCTCGGTGCTGCCCAGTTTCAGGTCGACATCGGCGTGGGCGGCTGCGCTCAGCGTGAGCGCAGCGAGGGTAAGTCCTGCGAGTTTGAACATGCTCAGATCCTTTTCAGCGTGGGTTCCCCGTTGGTCGGGTGCGCCACATATTGGATCAGCCGGGTGATGGCGAGAAGCCGTCAGTCACAGTTTTTTGAGCTGTACCGCAGGACCTGTCCTCAGACCTTGAAATGCAGGGCGTTGGTCAAGTCGCCCATCGGCTTCTGACCCCGGCCGGTCATTGCATCGTCACGCTGCTTGATACCCGCCAGAGTCTCCAACTGAAACACCCGGGTGATCAGGCGCAGGATCGAAGCGGTGTCATAGACCGTGTGATCCACCGTGCCTTTGCGGGCAAACGGTGAAACCACCAGCGCCGGTACTCGCGAACCCGGCCCCCAGCGATCGCCCTTGGGCGGCGCGACGTGGTCCCACCAGCCGCCGTTTTCATCGACGGTCACGATCACCACCATGTTTTTCCACTGTGGACTTTCCCGCAGCACTTTCAGGGCACGGACGATGTGGCGGTCGCCGGAGGCCACGTCGGCGTAACCGGCGTGCATGTTCAGGTTGCCCTGGGGTTTGTAGAAGCTCACGGCCGGCAACTTGCCCGCTTCGGCATCGGCGAAGAACTTGTTGGTGCTCGATTCATCGCCCAGACCGGCGTCGCGCAGGCGTTTGCTGCGCTCTTCGGGATGCTCCGGGCCTTGCTGCTGGAAGTAATTGAACGGCTGGTGGTGATACTGGAAGTTGGGGATTTTCGGGATACCGCCGGAATCCTTGTACTGATCCAGCGTCGCCTGCCAGGCACCGGCGTACCACGCCCAGTCGACGTTCTTCTTCGACAGCTTGTCGCCAATGTGTTCGTGGGTCTGGGGCACCAGGACGTTCGGCAGATCGGCTTTGGAATACGCCGGACGCTCCGGGTCGCGAATCCACGTCGGCCAGTAGGGCGGGGCGAGGGTATTGACCCCGTAACCGTCCGGAGTCAGCGCGCTTGGGCCGAACTGCGGCGGGCCGGTCATGGCGCTGGCCGGTGATTGCTCCAGCGGCTTGAGGCGTGGATCGGCCGGGTCGTCGCTTTGCAGCGCAGCGATCTGACTCTTGGCGACCGAACTGGCGACGTTCGGGTAGAACGGCGCGGTGGCACTGATCAGGTATTGGTGATTGAGAAACGAGCCACCGAAGGCGCCCTGGAAGAAGTTGTCGCACAGCACGAATTCCTGGGCCACGTCCCACAGGCGCAGGGAGTAGCGACTCTGGGCGTAGTGACCCATGGTCAGGCCTCCGGAGTCGGCCCAGGCAACGAAGCCGTCGTTCTTGCCACCGTTGATCTGCATCTGGTTCTGATAGAACACGTGCCACAAGTCGCGAGTCACCAGGCCGAGCGGCAAGTCCTCGGCGTTCGGGCCTTTGAGGGCGAAAGGCGCGTTGGGCAGGTTTTCCTGGAACTGGATCGCGCTGGGATAGGTCACGCCATCGAGAGTCTGCGGGCCGATCTGCAACACACCACCCCAGGCCGGCGGCAGGGTCTGCAGCAGGCTGCCGTCGCGGTCACGCTGTTGATAGTCGGCAGGCTTGAGCGCCGACAACGGCTTTTCGACACCGGGGAAATCACCGAACAGGTTATTGAAACTGCGGTTCTCGGCGTAGATCACCACAACGGTCTTCACCTGATCGCGCAGGGCCTTGTCCAGCTCGGCAGGCGAGAGCGGGCGCTCCTCGGGTTTGCCCGGCTGATCACCGGCATTTCCGCACCCTGCCAGCGTGGCGCCCACACCCAGGACGGCGACACCGCCGAGAAAGCGGCGACGGCTGGTGTCGGTGGGATTGTCGGATTCTGGCGAGGAGG
This sequence comes from Pseudomonas sp. FW215-R2, assembly GCF_058789255.1. Classification (NCBI taxonomy): domain Bacteria; kingdom Pseudomonadati; phylum Pseudomonadota; class Gammaproteobacteria; order Pseudomonadales; family Pseudomonadaceae; genus Pseudomonas; species Pseudomonas sp. FW215-R2. The sequence goes on along the minus strand of NZ_JBYTBO010000017.1, from coordinate 122,792 downwards.
GATCTTTGCCGTCTGTGTCGTCGTTCATGTCGAAGTCCGTTTTGCTTAATTGTTTCAGTATGTTTCGGGCGGACGCTAGCAAGGGAATGTGACGGTTGGGTGACTGTTCAGTGCACATGTAATGCAAATGGGGAGCGAGCTCACTCACTCCCGCAGATTTTCCTGTTGCTCAATCGGTCACAGAAGACGCAACGCAAGCTCGCTGCCTGCGCGTAAGTATTCGACTTGGGCCGTCACCGCGTCCTTGACGATCGCTTCGCCAGTGTCGGTCAGTCTGGCTTTCTTGGCATCGATGACGGAGGTCTGCAGCAATTGCATCGCCACATCCATCGCTTTCTGGAAAGCCGTCAGATTGTTGTGCTGACCAAACTCACGGGTAACGGCCTCCATACGCAGGTCCGCAGTGTCGCGTAGCGTGCTGTACTCGACTACGGAAACGCTGCCGTCCTGATAAATTTCACGGATCAGCTCTTCCAGCGTTTTGGATATCGGTGTCATCGGTTCTTCCTTGGACAGGGGGTTATTGATCCGAGACAAACTAAACGAAGTCGGCGATTGGCAAAGTCAGCACTGTCCCACGCGGTGTGTGGGACAGTGCAACGGGCTTTGTAAGAAGAGAATCTCTATGCCGTCGGACGGCTTCAATCGCTACGGCATCACCGGCGGCGTATACGCCAATGTCGTCCCCAGCGCCCACAGCAACAGCAGCACCAGCGGCGTGTGCACCAGCAGTTGCACGAACGAGAAGCCGATCAGGTCCCGCGCCTTCAACCCCAGCACGCCCAGCAGAGGCAGCATGTAGAACGGGTTGATCAGGTTCGGCAGGGCTTCGGCGGCGTTGTAGATCTGCACCGCCCAGCCCAGGTGATAGTTGAGGTCGTTGGCCACCTGCATCACGTACGGCGCCTCGATGATCCACTTGCCGCCTCCGGACGGAATGAAGAAACCGAGAATCGCCGAGTACACGCCCATCAGCAGCGCATAGGTGTCGTGGGAAGCGATGCTGACGAAGAAGGTCGAGATGTGGTGGGCCAGGGTCTGGGCGTCGGTGCCCTTGACCGTGGTCATCAGCGCGGCAATCGAGCCGTACAGCGGGAACTGGATCAGCACGCCGGTGGTAGTCGGCACCGCTCGCGCCACCGCATCGAGGAAGCTGCGCGGGCGCCAGTGCAGCAACGCGCCAAGCATGATGAACAGGAAGTTGTAGGTGTTGAGCCCGGAAATCGCGGTGATCGCAGGTTTGGTCGAGAACTCGTGGAACAGCCATCCGGCCGCCAGCAGCACCAGCACGATGATCAGCAGCGGACTGTGCTCCAGCCATTCGCCGGGCCGGGTGCGCGGTTGCAGGGGCGGCAGGTTGAAGGCCGGGTCGATGCCACAGGCCTTGGCATCACGTGCCGAGTTCGGACCCGGTGCGGTGGCGTAGGCGATGATGATCGAGATCACCACCAGCGCCAGCAGCATCACTCCCGACTGCCAGAGAAAAATCGTCTGGGTGAACGGAATCACCCCGGTGATCGACAGAATCGACGGCGGCAGGCTGGCGGGGTTGGCTTGCAACTGTGCGGCAGACGACGACAAGCCCAACGCCCACACGGCGCCAAGGCCCAGATAGGCCGCGGCACCGGCGGCGCGGTAATCCATTTTCAGATCGGTGCGGCGGGCGAGGGCGCGCACCAGCAGACCGCCGAATACCAGCGACAGGCCCCAGTTGAGCAATGACGCGACCATTGAGATCAGCGCGACCCAGGCCACGGCGGAGCGGCCGTTCTTCGGGATTCGCGCCAGACGATCGATCAACTTTACGGCGGGTGGCGAGCTGGCGACTACATAACCGCCAATCACCACGAAAGCCATCTGCATGGTGAAGGGGATCAGGCTCCAGAAACCGTCACCGAACGCCATGGCAGCATCGGTGGGTTTGGCACCCATGGCCAGGGTGGCCAGCGCCACGATGATCACCGCCAGTGCGGCGAACACCCAGGAGTCGGGAAACCAGCGTTCGGCAAAGCTTGAGCAGCGCAAGGCAAAGCGCGCAGAGCGGCTATCTTCGATATCAACGGCCACGGGAGTACCTCGGATTTTTATGTTTATTGTGGTCTTCGGGGCTTGGCCGGCCCGTCTGGACAGGTGCCAACAGTAAATCAACCGGCGGATTTTTGTGACCGTGTTTTGCCGAATCAGACTATGGTCTAACGGGTTGTCCATCGGCCCGTTTGCGTAGACCATGGGCGCCTTGTTTTTTGCCTGTGTCAGAGTTCTTTGCCATGACTGCCAACTCCGAAGCCCGACCGGCGCCATTCAGCCGATCCGACTACAAGACCCTCGGCCTTGCAGCCTTGGGCGGGGCGCTGGAGATCTACGATTTCATCATTTTCGTGTTCTTCGCCCTGACCCTCAGCCAGTTGTTCTTCCCGCCGGAAATGCCTGAGTGGCTGCGTCTGCTGCAAAGCTTCGGGATTTTTGTCACCGGTTATCTGGCGCGCCCGCTGGGCGGGATCCTGATGGCGCATTTCGCCGACCGGCTGGGACGCAAGAAGGTCTTCAGTCTGAGCATCCTGATGATGGCGCTGCCGTGCCTGCTGATCGGGATCATGCCGACTTATGCACAGATCGGTTATTTCGCACCGTTGCTGCTGCTGGCGCTGCGCATCCTGCAAGGCGCGGCGGTGGGCGGTGAAGTGCCGAGCGCCTGGGTGTTCGTGGCCGAGCACGCGCCGGCCGGGCATCGCGGTTACGCCTTGGGCTTTCTGCAGGCCGGGCTGACGTTTGGTTACCTGATCGGCGCACTGACCGCGACCTTCCTGGCACAAGTCTTCACTCCCGCCGAAGTGCTTGATTACGCGTGGCGCTATCCGTTTCTGCTCGGTGGCGTGTTCGGTGTGATCGGCGTCTGGCTGCGTCGCTGGCTGAGCGAAACCCCGGTGTTCATGGCCATGGAAGCGCAGCGTGAAACACGGGTCGAACTGCCGTTGCGCACGGTATTACGTGAGCATCGTCTGGCGATGCTGCCGGCCATGCTCCTGACGTGTGTACTGACTTCGGCAGTGGTGGTGTTCGTCGTCATCACCCCGACCATGATGCAAAAGACCTTCGGCATGACTGCCAGCCATACCTTTGCATTGAGTGCCCTGGGCATCGTCTTCCTGAACATCGGCTGCGTGATTGCCGGCGGGCTGGTCGATCGCATCGGCGCCTGGCGCACCGTCATGCTGTACAGCCTGTTGTTGCCTCTGGGCATCGGCGTGCTCTACACCTGCCTGATTGTCGGCGGTGACTGGGTCGGTCTGGCCTACGCCATCGCAGGGCTTTGCTGTGGCGTGGTCGGCGCCGTGCCGTCGGTAATGGTCAGTCTGTTTCCGGCCCGTATCCGCGTGTCGGGTATTTCCTTTACCTACAACATTGCCTACGCCGCGTGGGCCAGTGTCACACCGTTGCTGCTGATCGGTCTGATGCCGTGGAGCCCATGGATCTGTGTGATGTTCTGTGCGGTGATGGGCGCGGTGGGCATCGCCAGTGCGGCGTATTTCGGCTCGCGGATGCCGCGTGCAGGACATTGTCCGGTGGCTGGAACAGCCTGATTTCCCGAGGCGTAACTATTTTTGTAGGACAAGGCTCAAACGCACTTCAGAAAAGATTTCCAAGGCCGATGGTTAGGCAGTAACCCCGCTTTCCATCTAGTCCATCGGTGCTTTCCCATGTTCAACAAACGCCTCAAGCAAGAGCTGGCGGCTCTTCGTGAAGAACTCTCCAGCCTTCTGCAAGTGAAGGAGAGCCTGGAAAGCGAGATGCTGGTGCTGACCCTTGAGCCCGACGGACGGATTCAATCGGTCAACCAGAACTTCCTCAATGAAATGCTCTACAAGAGCCAGGACCTGGTCGGCCGCGCGATCGAAGACATCGTGCCGACCCATGTGAAGTCCGACGAATTTCATCACCGTTTCAAGTCTGCACTGACCCGGGGCGAGCATTTCGCCGGTGCCGTGCGTCTGTCGCGCGGCAATGGCGAAGAGGCGTGGCTGCGTTCGATCGCTCAGCCGATCCGCTCATCGGACGGACGGATCAAGCATTTCTCGATTTTCTCCAGCGACCTGACCCGCACCATCGAAGCCTCCCGCGAGCACGAGAACCTGATTGGCGCGCTGGTGCGTTCGACGGCGGTGATCGAGTTCGACCTCAACGGTAACGTGCTGAGTGCCAACGACCGGTTTCTCCAGGGGATGGGCTACAGCCTGGCGCAGATCAAGGGCAAACATCACCGTATGTTCTGCGAACCGGATGAGTACAACAGTGCCGAGTACCAGAACTTCTGGCGCCGCTTGAACAACGGTGAGTACGTTGCCGGACGATTCAAGCGCGTCGATCAGCATGGCCGGATCGTCTGGCTGGAGGCGTCCTACAACCCGGTACTCGACGCCAACGAAAAACTCTACAAAGTGGTGAAGTTCGCCACCGTGATCACCGATCAGGTCAATCAGGAGCAAGCCGTCGCCGAGGCCGCCAACATCGCCTACAGCACGTCCTTGCAGACCGACAGCACCGCCCAGCGCGGAACCCGTGTGGTCACCGAAGCGGTCAACGTGATGCGCGACCTGTCACGGCACATGCAGACCGCCGGTGAAGGCATCGAAGCGCTGAACGAGCAATCGCAGGTGATCGGCACCATCGTCAAGACCATCAGCGGCATTGCCGAGCAGACCAACCTGCTGGCGCTCAACGCCGCCATTGAAGCCGCCCGTGCAGGCGAGCAGGGCCGTGGTTTTGCGGTGGTGGCCGACGAAGTGCGGCAACTGGCCTCGCGCACCAGCCAGGCAACCGAGGAAATCGTCGGTGTGGTGCGTCAGAACCAGGACATGGCGCGCAACGCCGTGGCGCTGATGACCGATGGCAAGCTTCAGGCCGAGCAAGGGCTGGCGCTGGCGGCAGAGGCCGGTACGGTGATCGTCGAGATCCAGGATGGCGCGCAGAAAGTGGTGAACGCGGTCGGCCAGTTCGCCAACCAGTTATCCAGCTGATGCCTGCCAGGCGAAGGGATTGTCCAAGGCGATCCCTTCGCTGTTTTTATCCCGCTACAATCGGCTCTTTTTCCCGGAGCAGATCCCATGAGCGAATCCTTCCGTCGCCCGGTTCCCCTGAACAAAGCCTACCGTTTGCTCAATCACGGGCCGACCGTGCTGGTCAGCGCCGCCCATGACGGGCAGCGCAACATCATGGCTGCCGCCTGGGCCATGCCGCTGGATTTCGAACCGCCGAAAGTCGCGGTGGTGCTGGACAAGTCGACCTGGACCCGGCAATTGCTCGAAGCGTCCGGCACCTTCGTTCTCAACGTTCCTTGCGTGAATCAGGCCGACATTGTGCAGACCGTCGGTTCGACTTCGGGCCTCGAAATCAATCGTGATCAGGGCCGGGACAAGTTTCAGGCCCATGGCTTGCAGACTTTCGCTGGCGAGCAGATCGAGGCGCCGCTGCTCGAAGGCTGCGTGGCGTGGCTCGAGTGTCGGTTGCTGCCGGAGCCGCGCAATCATGAACAGTACGATCTCTTCCTGGCGGAGGTCATCGCGGCGCAGGCCGACTTGCGAGTGTTCAGCGATGGGCGGTGGCATTTTGAAGGGAATGATGAACTGCGCACGCTGCATCATGTGGCCGGTGGGAATTTTCTGAAAATCGGTGATCCGGTGGTCGGTAAAAATCTGGACGCATGATGGGTTATTAATGTTTTGCAGTAATTAATTATTGTTATTCGATAATTTTAATCGCTAGTGTGGCGCTCACATTCATTCTTGTGAGGCTTTCCCATGACCACCAGCGGACTCGTTCGATTCAGTCGGCGCATGGCGACGATGACGTTAATCCTGATCGTCGCAATGCTGCTGCTCAATGCTGTGTTGTGGGTTTACCCACCCTTGGCGGAAAAGGAGGGCTGGGGGCTGGGGTTTGCGCTGAGCGAGCGTCAACTGTCACAAATGGTCGACACTGCAACGCTGTTCCCGTGGTGGCAGAAGCTGGGCGGGATCGTGCTGTCGAGTATTCCCCTGCTGGCGCTGGCGTCTGGCTTGAACCATTTGCGCCGGCTGTTTCAGAGCTATGGGCGGGGTGAGTATTTCGCCCGTGAAACGGCCGGTCATCTGGGCAAGGTCGGGCGAGCCGTGGCGATCTGGGTGCTGCTGGATTTCCTCTGTGAGCCGATGCTCAGCTTGTGGGTCACCCAGAATGCGCCGGTCGGTGAGCGGCTGTTCACCCTGAGTATCACGGCTGCTTCGTTCGTCGCATTGTTCCTGGCCGCGTGTATCGCGGTGATTGCGCGGATCCTGTCGCAAGCAAGCGAAGTGGATCGGGAAAACCGCACGTTTATATGAGGTCGACATGCCTATCGTGATTCAACTGGATGTGATGCTCGCGTTGCGCAAGGTCAAATCCAAAGACCTTGCAGCGGCCATCGGCATCACCGAGGCCAACCTGTCGCTGCTGAAACAGGGCAAGGTCAAAGGGCTGCGACTGGCGACGCTGGATGCCATCTGCGAGTACCTCAACTGTCAGCCCGGCGATCTTTTGGTTCGGGTGGCGGATGAGGAGGGCGAAGCCTGAGGGTTCCGGTTGCCAGGCGCAGGTGCTGCTCTGGCAACACGGGGATGGTCAGTGAAGTTTGTCGCAGCAGGCTCCAGGATCAATCCGGGTCGTGCAACGGAATGTAGATTTCAACCACGCTGCGCGGGTCCATCGGGCCGAAGAAACGTTCTCCGCAGTATTCGAACTCGATGCCTTCGGCCGGTGCCATGCCGGCAGCGGGCAGCCATTCGCTATAGGCGGCGCGGAAGGTTTCCGGCAACGTGGTGACGGTGCCGTGGTGTTCAACGCGGGCATAGTCACGCGCCGGTATCCGCAGCTCGACCATGCCTGCGACCAGAGGCGCATCGGCCCCCACCGGCAGTCCGGCGATATAGCGCCACTGGCCGTCCTCCAGCGGTTGGCATACACCGAAGGTGCCGATCGGGTCGTGCAGCCGATCGATCTCACCTTCCCGTGGTACGAAGCGCTGCCACATCTGGGCGATGGTGCCTTCATCTTCCTGCTGCCAGGACATCCCCATGATGCGCAACTCGGGGCAGGCAATGCGCTGAGGTGTCTGCATGGCGGGTAATTCACGATCCGGTTGCGCGAGGTAGCGGGTCAGTTGTCCCAGGATGTTTTCGCTACGCTGGATATCGGCCTTCAACTGCCGAGCGTGGTTTTCAAGGGACTCGCGCAGGTTGATGACGCTGTCCAGGCCCCCACTTGAGACAAGGGAACGAATGTCTTCCAGCGCCATGCCCAATTGTTTGAGCCAGATGATCCGCCCAAGCGTGACAATCTGCTCCGGGCGGTAATAGCGATAGCCGTTGTCACGCCCGGTGACTGCCGGGCTGAACAAACCAATGCTGTCGTAATGACGCAAGGTCTTGGTGGTGAGCCCGTGGCTGCGGGCCATTTGTCCGATGGTAAGCATGAACCTCTCCTGTTGGCTGCTCGGACTCCACATTAAGGATTGCCCTAAGGGCAAGCTCAAGCCCGGGAAAGTGTTCGATCTTATTGCTCTGTACCGGTGATATGCGTTGGGGGCGGCTGGAGCATATCGAGCTTGCTGTACTCGGGCTTTTCTATCAAACCGATTTCATGGGTTTGATCAGACTTTCTGCCGGAATACCGAACAACTCGTGAAGTTTCCAGATCATGGGAAGCGTCAGGGCGCGCTTGCCATTCAGAACCTCATAAACGCGATTTGTCCGGCCAATTGCGGGAGCGAGATCGGCTGCCGACAGCCCGGACTGCTCCATCCGAAACCTTATGGCATCAATCGGGTTGGGCAGGTCGAGTGGGAAGTGCCTGGCCTCATAGGCCTCGATAAGGGTGATCATGATGTCGAAGTAATCACCTTCAGGCGTGCCGGGTTCTGGCTCATTCTCGAAAAGAGCGGACACGTCTTCGAGCGCCGCACGGTAGTCTTCTTCGGTATGAATCGGACATATGTTCATGGGTTACTCCATTTCGACGGTATCAGCGTCGATTGCGTCGTACTGTTTGTGAGAACTCTGCAAGCACTCTATCCCGGACAGCATTTTTCCGGTGTAGGAAAAGGCAATGTGATTTAGCCGAATCGGATTCATGGACATACAAAAAAGGCTTACCTCTCGGTAAGCCTTTTTCAGTTGGCAACGGTAACTCAATCCCCCAACGCTTCCCCCTCACGCCGAGGGTCCGCCCCACCGGCCAGCGTTGCCTTCCCCTGCGCATCCTTGACCCGCACGATGGCCTGGGTGCCGCTGGTCATGTCGATTTCGCTGACGGTATGACCCTTGTCCTTGAGCGCCTGGATCAGTGCCGGGGTGAACTGGCCCTGTTCCAGTTCTGTCGGACCGTTGCGGCTGCCGAAGTTGGGCAGGCTGATGGCGCTTTGCGGGTCGAGGTTCCAGTCGAGCAGGCCGACGGTGGTTTTGGCCACGTATTCGATGATCTGCGAGCCACCCGGAGAGCCGACGGTGGCGACGAACTCGCCGCTGCTGCGGTCGAAGATCAGGGTCGGTGCCATCGACGAGCGCGGACGTTTGCCGGGTTCTACGCGGTTGGCGACTTTCTGTCCGTTCTCTTCGGGGATGAACGAGAAGTCGGTCATCTGATTGTTGAGCAAAAAGCCTTGAACCATCAGGTGTGAGCCGAATGCCGCTTCGATGGTGGTGGTCATCGACACCGCGCCACCGAAGTCATCCACCGCCACCACTTGCGAGGTTGAGATGCGCAGCGGCGAGCGATCCGGTGCGTAGGCAACCTGCACGCCCGGTGGGGTGCCGGGCTTGGCGGTACCCATGCTGCGTTCACCGATCAGGCTCGCGCGGCTGGCCAGATAACCCGGATCGACCAGACCCTTGACCGGCACCGGTACGAAGTCGGTATCGGCCACATATTGCGCGCGGTCGGCGTAGGCCAGTCGTTCGGCTTCGGCGATCAGGTGGACGGCTTGCGGCGCAGGTTCGAGGCCGGCCGGCTTATCGGTTTTCACAGGTTTGAGCGGTGTCAGGGACAGACGCGGGTCGCGGGTTTCCAGCGCCTGCAAGGTGCCGAGAATCTGCGCCACCGCAATCCCGCCCGATGACGGCGGCGGCATCCCGCAAACCTGCCAGCGCTTGTAGTCGGTGCACAGTGGCGCGCGCTCCTTGGCCTGATAGTGCTGAAGGTCGTTCAGTGACAGGCTGCCGGGATTGGCGTGGCCCTGGACCTTGGCCACGATTTCTTCGGCGATCGGGCCTTTGTACAGAGCGTCCGCTCCTTCGTTGGCGATGCGTTTGAGCACGGCGGCCAACGCCGGGTTTTGCAGTCGGGTGCCGACGGCTTTGACGCTGCCGTCGCTGTTCAAGAAATACCTGGCCATGTCCGGCGAACGACGCACCACCGGGTCGGACTCCAGCAGCGAATGCAGGCGAGGGGAGATCGCAAAGCCCTGTTCGGCCAGTTTGATTGCCGGTGCAAACAATGTCGCCCACGGCAAGCGGCCCTGTTGTTTGTGCGCCAGTTCCAGCGCACGCATCACACCCGGTGTGCCGACAGAGCGTCCGCCGATCTGCGCCTGCGGGAACGGCATCGGTTTTCCATCGGCCTGCAGGAACAGCTTCTCGGTCGCGCCGGCCGGTGCGGTTTCGCGACCGTCGTAGGTGCGCACCTGCTTGCCATCCCACAGCACGATCATCGCGCCACCGCCGATCCCGGAGGATTGCGGTTCGACCAGGGTCAACACGGCTTGCATCGCGATGGCGGCATCGATGGCCGAGCCACCCTGACGCAACATCTCGCGACCGGCTTCGGCAGCCAGCGGATTGGCAGCGGCGGCCATGTGTTTTTCGGCATGGCTGGCTTGCAGGTCAGTGCGGTAACCAGAGGCGGCTTCCGGCGCCAGCGGCAAGGTCGAGGAGGGCGGTGCATTGCAGGCGGTGAGGGTGATGGCGCTGACGATCAGCGTCAGGGCCGGCAGGCGAAAGCGGCTCAGGGGCAGGGCTGGAAACACGCGGGGCTCTCCGTCCGTGGGATAAAAGTCTGACGGACTGTATCGGCCGACCGTGCAGGACGCAAACCGTCGGTATGTTTGTCCTTCATGCATTGGCGAATTTTCTGTAGGGTCAGGGCCAAGCGTGAAGCCAGAACAATCAACAAGAGGCCACTATGCACAGCGAGTTTCCGACCCAGTCCAGCTACCGCCATCAGCGCGAACAGTTTCTTGCCGCCGCCACTGCGGCCGGTGCGACGCTTACCTCCTACGCACATCCGCGCTGCGGGCCGTTTGGCGAGCCGTTGAGCACCGATGTGGCGGTGCTGGGAGATCCGCAGGCCAAACGGCGTCTGGTGGCGCTCAGCGGCACCCACGGGGTGGAGGGCTACTACGGTTCGGAATGTCAGATCGACTGGTTGAAGCATTTCACCCCTGGCTCGCTGCCGAAGGATGTGGCGGTGGTGATGATTCACCTGATCAATCCGTGGGGCACCGCATGGTTGCGGCGGGTCAACGAAGACAACATCGACCTCAATCGTAATCATCTGGATTTCAATCAACCGCTTCCGGACAACCAGGCTTACGCCGCGCTGCATGAGATCTACGCCTGCGCCGATTTGAATGGCCCCGAGCGGCAGTGCGCCGATGCCTTGCTTGATGGGCAAATCGCCGAGCACGGCTGGCCGGCGGTGATGTCGATTGTCGAGGGCGGCCAGCACAGTCATCCCGATGGGCTGTTTTTCGGAGGCTTTGCCCCGAGCTGGTCGAATAGCACGCTGCATCAGATCATCGAGAACCACCTGGCCGGTGCTGAAACCGTGATGTGTTTCGACCTGCACACCGGCGCCGGCGAGTACGGTCATCCGATGCTGCTGACGATCACTCAGGCACCTTATCCGGCACTGGCCCGGGCGCAATCGATCTATGGCCCGTGGCTCTACACGCTGCATACGGGGGTCGAAACTGTGAGCGAAACCGGTGTAGCGGCAACCGCTACCGGTTACACCTCGCAGGCGTTGCTTAACGCGCTGCCGGACGTGCAACTGATGCCGTTCGTGATCGAGTGCGGGACTTATCCGGGACCGGACGTGCATCGCTACTTGCGCGACGATCACTGGCTGCATCTGCATGGCGATCCGCTGGATGCGACGGGGCGTGAGATCAAACTGAATCTGCTGGAGCAGTTCTATCCGGCCGATCCGGACTGGCGGGCGATGGTCGGTTTGCGCACGCGGCAAATATGGTCGAAGGGGCTGGCGGCGTTAGTGGGCGAGTGATAAGCAAACGGCTTACCTTTTGGTAAGCCGTTTTGACTGCCTGGAGATGTGCAGTGGTTGGACTGCGGGGGGCCTGATGTTTACTGCTTGAAGCCTGGCAGCCCGTTGGCAGCACGCCACTTTTTCACAGTTTCTGTGATGCCTTCGGGAGTGCATTGCGCTCCATCCTCTGGCCAGTAGATCAAGTCAGATCCTGCCGGGTGCTCACTGAGACGTTCAAACGCAAAAAGTAAAGGATCAAGTATTTCATCAGGACTTGTATTGGCCGCCAGCACGGAGTTCAGAAACTCAATGAACTCGGCTTCTGTGTAGTCAGAAATGTTTTTTTCATAGATCTTCACTTCTTGAAGCTAGGCAGTCCGTTTGCTTCATGCCATGTCGCGATTGTACGGGCTATGCCAGAGGACGACGTGTCAGCACCTGGCTCAGGGTAGTAGATAAGATCCATCTTGCTCGGATGCCCAACGATCTTGTTGAAGTGCAGCAATAGAATATCTGCACGGTCATCTGTAGGTGCCTTGTCTTCCTTTCTGATCTCGTCAATGAACTCAACGAAGTCTTGTTCGGTGTAATCAGAGAAATTGCTTTTGATGAAGGGGTCGCTCATGCAGTTGCCTCAATCCTGGTGTATTTCGACGTGATTTTTAGGAGTGTGGACCCTCAGGTTGTCAACGTTATAGACCTCGCCGCCTTGAGATATCAGTTCCACATGATGAATTTCGTGAGAGATTCTCTTACCAGCCGCATCAGCTAATCGGGCGCGAGGCGCCTTTCCGTTGCGCATACGCTCCAGGCTATCTTCGCTGAGTTGCCCGGCTAGCCTGGTATCTTTTGATGCTTCGGCCCAGAAGGCGCGCCTGAATGAATCAAAGCTGGAATATTCACGCCCTCTTAGCGAATCGGCAATGCTGGTTGGGATTGGCGCACCAGATCCCCCCCGGGCATGGTCAAGCCATACACCGGAAACATCCTCCCCAACCCCCGTCACCGTCCCCGGCATCAATCTGGCCGGTTTCGAAAACACCACATACAACGACTTCAACCCGGTCTCCGCCGGAAACACCAGAATACAATCCTCGGCGGTGATGTCTTCGCCGGGCAGGATTTCTATCTGGCTGTCGGTGTTCGCGGCGATCGGGTGGACGAGGATCGTGCTCAGTGGCTCGCCATGTTCCGGATAAACCAGCGGCGGCATCGATCCCTGCGGCCCGCGTTGCGGCGTCCACAAAATCGTGATGCCGTTGAGCTTGGCCTCCATGGCGGTCTTGTCGTTGTTCCACTCGACTTTTACGGTACGCACGGAGTCGTCGCCAAAGACGCCGGTGTGGATGCCGTAGATCTGCATCACCCCATCGATGTCACGCCGAAACTGGAAGCGCACGCGAGTGGTGGCGCGGGGTAGGGTGCGTAATTGTTCGTCGGTATAAAGGGTGCCGTCGCCCATTCTGGCCGGCAGCATCCCGAGGATGAACACACTGGCCGGCCCGCCTGCGCCCCGTATGGCCCAGTTGAGACGTTGCTGCAGAATTCCACCGCCCGCCATGCGCCCCAAGGCCAGATCGGCGCCGATTGCTTTCGCTACGACCTTACTGGCTGCGGGAAAGCGTATGGCGCCCGCCACCATGATCTTGCCGAAGCTGGAGGCGGGCTCAGGTGTTGTGCCGGCATCCGTTCGACACCAGTTGTCCGGTGTGCAGGACTTGGCAAATACCAGATCATCGCGGGGTTTTGGGGTTGGCCATTCATCTGTTGGAACGTAGACGGGTTCCGGCTCTCGGGGCGGAAACCAGGCGGCCCATGAGGCACCGCCGTTCGGGCGTTTTCGATGCCATTCATCGTCGAAAAGGTACTTGTCCAGGTCCATGACAACTCCCTGTCTGTCTTTGGAACGAGACGGGGGAGCTTGTCGGTCAATCGGGAGAGCGATCAAACCGACTTGCCGAGATACAGGGGCCTGATCGAACGAATAATCCTCTTCGTACGTCTTTCGCGCTCTGTTCCTACGGAATCAGGCCGGCCCACTGAGGTAGGCCACTTTTCTCCGGGCATAAAAAAACGGCCTACCTTTCGGTAAGCCGTTTTTAGTACTTGGTGGCTACACAGGGACTTGAACCCCGGACCCCAGCATTATGAATGCTATGCTCTAACCAACTGAGCTATGTAGCCAAGTGGCGCGCATTATTCCCCTGAAATGGAAAAGCGTCAAGCGTAAATTTAAAATATTTCTTCTTATTTTCAACCGCTTATCCTCCCGCACCGAAAAACGGGGCGGGGAGGGCTTTCATCGCAGCTGAAATCTCCCGGTATTCGCACTCAAGGCGTGGCTGCCCTGACTCAAGGTGTCCGCCGCGAGGTTCACGGCCCGGGCGCCTTCGAGCAGACGAACCGCCGCTTGATCGACCTGCTGGATATTGCCGCTGACTTCATCGGCGGTGCTCGCCTGTTCCTCGACCGCCGTGGCGATCTGCGCGAGGGTGTCGGTGACGCTCTGCACGGCGCTGGCGATTTCTCCCAGGCGTTCGCCCAATCCGGTGACGGCTTCGGCATCCGATTGCGCCTGGCCGCACGCGGCTTCCATCAGGCTTACCGCTTCATTCACCGTCGCACGCAAGCTGTCGACGGTGCCGGCGATCTGCGCGGTGGACGATTGCGTGCGTTGCGAGAGGCTGCGCACCTCGTCGGCCACCACAGCAAAACCGCGACCCTGTTCACCGGCACGAGCGGCCTCGATGGCGGCGTTGAGCGCCAGCAGGTTGGTCTGTTCGGCGACGCCACGAATGGTATCGACCACCAGTTGAATCTGCTGCCCCTGCTCGCTGACCCGGCCTAGCGCGGCAGCGGTCTCATTCAGGCGCTGGTTGAGCTGTTGAATGCTCGCTGTGGTGCGCTGGCTGTCGCGGCTGCTGTCGGCGGCGATGCGGCGGGTGTGCTGGGCGCTGCCGGAGGCCTGTTCACAACTCTGCGCGACGCCCTGGGAGGTCGCCGCCAATTGCGTGGCTGCTGCGGCGATCTGGCTGATCTGCAACTGCTGCGCTTCGACTTCGCTGAGAGCACCGCTGGAGTGATCGTTAAGGCTGCGCACCGCGTTGCTCAGCTGCGAGGTCTCGTGATCGACGCCCAGCAGGCTGTTGCGCAATTGCACCACGGCCACGTTGAGCGCGGTGCTGATCGACGCCAGTTCATCTCGGCCCACGACCGGCACTTGCAGGCTCAGATTGCCGTCGCGCAAGGCTTCGGCGAGCACCGTAATGCCGCTGGCACTGCGGCGGATCGAGGCTTGCAGGCAGACGAACAGATACAGCGCTGCCAGCAGCAGACAACCGAAGACCGTCGCCACAACGATGAACTGACGAATCGCCGAGCCGTGGTAGTCGTCCAGGCGCTGATCCAGCGACACCAGCGATTGCTGGCGCAGCGTGGCGAGGTTGCCGAGCAGGGCATCGAGGCTGCGCTCGAAGTCTTCAGGTTTGAGATTGATACTGCCGCCGAAGACGCCGTCATCCAGCACTTTCAACCCGGCATCCAGCTGCTTGAGGCTGTCGTGGTATTGCCCGGCCCAGCCTTGCAGGGCCGGCGGGAGACGCGCTTCGAGCAGGCCTGCAGTTTTTACAAGCTGCTCGCGGGCATCGCCGATGCGGCTGCGCAGATCACGCAGTTGCAGGCGGCTTTGTAGGGTGAACTGCCCGGACACCACAGACGCCTGGCCCACGGCTGCCAGTCGGCCGACCCGTTCGATCAGGTCCGGTGCATGTTGAGTGGAAATCTGCGTCAGCAGATAGGTTTCCAGCCATGGCGCGAGGATCAGGCGATTGTCCATCGCGATTTGTTCGCGCAACGCTTGCAGGGCGCTGAGGGCGTTGGTGAAGCGATCGTAACCGTCCGGCCACCAGCCGACGCCGGCCAGACTCTTGGAGTCCAGACCACCGAGTGCGGTTTGCAGGGCCTGATAGCGAGCCAATGTTTCACCTTCCGCGCCTTCGGCTTTCAACGCATTACCCAGATCCAGTGTGGCTTGGGCGACGGCAGGTTGCACGCCGTCGAATGCGGCCATGGCGGCGAGGGTCGCGGGCGTCGGCTGGCGGTTGGTTTCCGTGGCACGCCAGCGGGCGGCGCGGTCGCGCTGGGCGGCGAGCAGATTGTCGAGTGCATCGAGGGCGAGCAACTGACGCACACCGGCACGTTCGCCGGAAATCAGGTTGAGCTTGTCGCGATAGTCCTGGCCGATCATCAACAGGCTACCGGCCAACGGCAGAATGAACAGCAGAAACAACAACTGGAATTTACGCGCGAAGCCAAACCGCCCCAGCAATTTGATCCCCGGTGATAAGAAAGCCTGCATGCCCCATGACTCCTCTGGACACCACGCACCATTGGCGTGCATCGCGTTCGTTGCGAGCGCGATCAGTGCCCTGCTAAAAGGCTTCGAAAGTCCACTCTCGTCCGCTCTGTAGGCAGACTCTGTAGCAAAACTTCCCATTCTCGATCCCCTTTGTAAGGGGGCCGCGTTCAAGCGGAGAAGCAAGGCAAGAATCAGACCATGGCTTTGCGCTATCACTTGCGTTGCGATGAATGAATAGTTCGTTAGCTGGCTAAGGGGATGGCGCTGGCGCACCGAAAAATGGCACATTGACGCACCTGCCCGTGTGCACCCATCTGCTGTACGGAAACTCCCATGGCTATCAGCAACGTTCAGACCGCCGCTGCGTCGGCGTCCGCTCCTCCACAAAGCAGTCCTCTGGTGATGCGCATCATCGGCGCGGTGGCGCTGGCGCATTTGATCAACGACCTGATCCAGTCAGTGCTGCCATCGATCTATCCGATGCTCAAGGCCAACTACGGCTTGACCTTCACCCAGGTCGGCCTGATCACCCTGACGTTCCAATTGACCGCTTCGCTGTTGCAACCGTGGGTCGGTTACCACACTGACCGGCACCCGAAACCGTGGCTGTTGCCGGCCGGTTCCGTGTGTACGTTGATCGGTATTGTGATGATGTCGATGGTCGGCAGTTTCCCGCTGATTCTGCTGGCGGCAGCGCTGATCGGCATCGGCTCCTCGACCTTCCACCCCGAAGCGTCTCGTATCGCGCGGTTGGCGTCGGGCGGGCGCTTCGGTCTGGCGCAATCGACCTTCCAGGTCGGTGGTAACGCCGGTTCGGCTTTCGGGCCGTTGCTGGCGGCGGCAATCATCATTCCATTTGGGCAGGGCAATGTGGCGTGGTTCGGGCTGTTCGCCGTGTTTGCGCTGTTCGTGCTGTACCGCATCAGCCGTTGGTACGCTCATCACCTGAACCTGTTCAAGCTCAAGGCTGGCCAGGCGGCGACTCACGGGTTGTCGAAGGGCAGGGTGACCAGCGCGCTGGTGGTGCTTGGATTGCTGGTGTTCTCCAAGTATTTCTACATGGCCAGCCTGACCAGTTACTTCACCTTTTACCTGATCGAGAAGTTCGACCTGTCGGTGGCCAGTTCGCAGTTGCACCTGTTTCTGTTTCTTGGCGCGGTGGCGGCGGGGACATTCTTCGGCGGGCCGATTGGCGACAAGATCGGGCGCAAGGCGGTGATCTGGTTCTCGATCCTTGGCGTTGCGCCATTCACGCTGCTCATGCCGCATGTCGACCTGTTTTGGACCACTGTTCTGAGCGTGGTGATCGGCTTCATCCTCGCTTCGGCGTTCTCGGCGATTGTGGTGTACGCGCAGGAACTGGTGCCGGGCAACGTCGGAATGATTGCCGGCGTGTTCTTCGGGTTGATGTTCGGCTTTGGCGGGATTGGTGCGGCGTTGCTCGGGCATCTCGCGGACATTCACGGCATCGAGTACGTGTACTTCCTGTGCTCGTTCCTGCCGTTGTTCGGGGTGCTGGCGATCTTTCTGCCAAGAACCAAAAAAGTCTGACGGGCGGAATTTCAGGCACAAAAAAGCCGCGTATCAAACGCGGCTTTTTCTTGGGTGCAGCTTTTACACGTTGAAGCGGAAGTGCATCACGTCGCCGTCTTTGACGATGTAATCCTTGCCTTCCAGGCGCCATTTACCGGCTTCCTTGGTGCCCGCTTCGCCCTTGTACTGGATGAAGTCGTTGTAGGCGATCACTTCGGCGCGGATGAAGCCTTTCTCGAAGTCGGTGTGGATCACGCCAGCAGCTTGTGGTGCGGTGGCACCGACGCGGACGGTCCAGGCGCGGACTTCTTCGACACCGGCGGTGAAGTAGGTCTGCAGGTGCAGCATTTCGTAGCCGGCGCGGATCACACGGTTCAGGCCAGGCTCTTCCAGGCCCAGGGCCTCGAGGAACATGTCTTTCTCTTCACCGTCGTCCAGCTCGGCGATTTCCGCTTCGATCTTGTTGCAGACCGGAACGACCATGGCGCCTTCTTCTTCGGCGATGGCCTTGACCACGTCCAGGTGCGGGTTGTTCTCGAAACCGTCTTCAGCGACGTTGGCGATGTACATGACCGGCTTGGTGGTCAGCAGGTGGAAGCCTTTGATCACCGCTTTCTCATCGGCGCTCATGTTCTTCATCAGGCTGCGCGCAGGCTTGGCTTCTGTGAAGTGAGCGATCAGTTGCTCCAGCAGGGCTTTCTGAACGACTGCGTCCTTGTCACCGCCCTTGGCATTGCGCGCGACTTTCTGCAGTTGCTTCTCGCAGCTGTCGAGGTCGGCGAAGATCAGTTCCAGGTCGATGATTTCGATGTCACGTTTCGGGTCGACGCTGTTGGAAACGTGGATCACGTTTTCGTCTTCGAAGCAGCGCACGACGTGAGCGATCGCGTCGGTTTCGCGGATGTTGGCCAGGAACTTGTTGCCCAGGCCTTCACCTTTCGAGGCGCCGGCTACCAGGCCTGCGATGTCGACGAATTCCATGGTGGTCGGCAGGATGCGCTTCGGATTGACGATGGCCGCCAGGGCGTCCAGACGCGGATCCGGCATCGGCACGATGCCGCTGTTCGGCTCGATGGTGCAGAAGGGGAAGTTCTCGGCCGCGATCCCGGATTTGGTCAGGGCGTTGAACAGGGTGGACTTGCCGACGTTAGGCAGGCCGACGATGCCGCAATTGAATCCCATGGTGTTTCCCCTCGGATAAGAGTCAGGCCTTCTGGCTGTGCAGGTTTTTCATCGCACGGTTCCATTCACCGGCGAGGATATCCGGCAGCACGCCGAGGGCAAAGTCGATGCTGGCATCGAGTTTTTCCTGTTCGGCGCGTGGCGCACGACCCAGGACGAAATTTGAAACCATACTGGCGACGCCCGGGTGGCCGATGCCAAGCCGCAGGCGGTGGAACGTATTCTGATTGCCCAATTGCGCAATGATGTCGCGCAATCCGTTGTGACCGCCATGACCGCCGCCAACCTTGAGCTTGGCGACGCCCGGAGGCAGATCGAGTTCGTCGTGCGCCACCAGGATTTCTTCAGGCTTGATGCGGAAGAAACCGGCGAGTGCCGCCACGGCCTGGCCGCTGCGGTTCATGTAGGTGGTGGGAATCAGCAGACGAACGTCCTGACCCTGATGCGAAAACCGCCCGGTCAGGCCGAAATACTTGCGATCGGCCACGAGATTCACATTCTGTGCGTGGGCGATGCGCTCAACAAAAAGGGCCCCTGCGTTATGCCGGGTCTGTTCGTATTCAGCGCCTGGATTTCCCAGGCCAACGATCAGTTTGATGGCAGTCACGATAGGGGCCCTTCCTTGGAGTGGTGGATAACATCGCCGCGATCAGGGAAGGCGGCGAAAGTGGACGAAAAATGCTCATTTACCATGGATGTAAACTCCGCGTTCTCGCCCGCTTTCTCGCTACGTTCCAGTCCGCGATGTTACCTGCTCACTCCGGCTTCACAGAGTGAATTACTCTGCTGCGCCTTCGGTAGCTTCTGGAGCAACACGTGGAGCGTGGACGTTGGCAACAGCCAGGTCGTTACCGTGAGCCAGAGCAACGAACTCAACGCCTTTAGGGGCTTTGATGTTCGACAGGTGAATGATCGAACCGATTTCAGCGTCAGCCAGGTCGACTTCGATGAACTCAGGCAGATCTTTCGGCAGGCAGGAAACTTCGATCTCGGCAACAACGTGCGAGATTTCGCCGCCTTTCTTCACTGGAGCAGCTTCGTTGATGAAGTGCACAGGAACGATAGCGGTCAGTTTCTGGCCAGCTACAACGCGTACGAAGTCAGCGTGCATCACGTGGCCTTTGGCCGGGTGACGTTGCAGAGCTTTGATGATCACGTTTTGCTTGGTGCCGCCAACGTTCAGCTCGATGATGTGACTGTAAGCCGCTTCGTTTTCGAGCAGTTTGGCAACTTCTTTGGCCAGCATGCTGATGGATTCAGGGGCTTTGTCGCCACCGTAAACAACAGCTGGAACCAGGGCGGCGAGACGACGCAGGCGGCGGCTCGCACCTTTCCCCAGGTCGGAACGCGCTTCAGCATTCAGAGTAAAATCGTTCATTTTGTATCTCCAAAATAGCCATGACCGAGTGGCGTTTGCGACCAGCGCCGAACACGGTATGGGCAAAAAAGCCCCGCCCCCGCCGGGATGGCGGGGGCGGGGCGCTTTTCGTCAACGAGACATTTCGAGAAGGGCAGGGCCCTTAACGGAACATCGCGCTGATCGATTCTTCATTGCTGATGCGGCGAACCGCTTCGGCAACAACCGGTGCGATATCCAGTTGACGGATACGTGCACAGGCTTGTGCTGCAGCGGACAGCGGGATGGTGTTAGTGACCACCAGCTCGTCCAGCACGGAATTTTCGATATTCTCGATGGCCCGACCCGACAGCACAGGGTGTGTGCAGTAGGCAAAGACCTTGGCTGCGCCATGCTCTTTCAGGGCCTTGGCCGCGTGGCACAGAGTGCCGGCGGTATCGACCATGTCATCGACCAGAATGCAGGTGCGCCCTTCGACATCACCGATGATATGCATCACTTCAGAGTGATTGGCTTTCTCACGGCGTTTGTCGATGATCCCGAGATCCACGCCCAGGGACTTGGCAACGGCACGTGCACGCACGACGCCACCAATGTCCGGGGACACGATCATCAGGTTCTCGAAGCGCTGATCTTCGATGTCATCCACCAGAACCGGGGAGCCGTAGATGTTATCTACCGGAATATCGAAGAAACCCTGAATCTGGTCAGCATGCAGATCAACCGTGAGAACACGGTCGATGCCGACTACGGTAAGCATGTCAGCGACGACTTTCGCGCTGATAGCCACACGTGCGGAACGCGGACGGCGATCCTGACGGGCATAACCAAAATAAGGAATAACAGCAGTGATACGAGTAGCCGAGGAGCGGCGGAAGGCGTCAGCCATCACTACCAGTTCCATCAGGTTATCGTTGGTCGGAGCGCAAGTCGGCTGAATAATGAAAACGTCTTTACCGCGAACGTTTTCATTGATCTCGGCTGTAATTTCGCCGTCGGAGAATTTACCGACAGAGATGTCACCGAGAGGGATATGCAGCTGACGTACAACACGCCGAGCCAGATCGGGGTTAGCGTTCCCCGTAAAGACCATCATCTTGGACACGCGCAGTACCTGAAGGCTGAGGGTATACCTGGATGAGTATAGGAAAATGGCAGGGGCGGCTGGATTCGAACCAACGCATGGCAGGATCAAAACCTGCTGCCTTACCGCTTGGCGACGCCCCTGTATCTGTTGCTTGCAAGTGCCGGGCACTTGGTTCCTTTAGAGCAGACTTTGCAGCTTGCGATGCAACATCGAAACGTTGCTTCCTTTCGCTACAAACCCTGTAAGGGTCTCTGTCAGAAGGGCCGAGACTTTATCAGCTTCAGCTTTGCTTGGGAAGCCCCCAAACACACAACTTCCAGTTCCGGTGAGTTTTGCTTCGGTAAAATTACCTAACAAATTCAATGCGTTACGTACTTCTGGATAACGCCTTGCTACCACCGGCAAGCAGTCATTTCGACTGTTTCCCTCGGGAACGGGGCGCACTTTAATGGGCGGCGTGTTACGTGTCAACAACGGATCTGAAAAAATTTCTGCCGTACTAACAGAGACTTGCGGAACGAGCACGACATACCACGGTTCGACGGGCTCGACAGGGGTCAGTTTCTCGCCGACACCTTCGGCGAAAGCCGCGTGCCCGCGCACGAAAACCGGGACGTCGGCACCCAGGCTCAGGCCCAGTGTTGCCAGCCGATCTTCATCCCAGCCCAACTGCCACAGATGATTGAGGCCGAGCAGCGTGGTCGCCGCATTCGAGCTGCCGCCACCGATGCCACCGCCCATCGGCAGGATCTTGTCGATCCAGATATCGATACCGAGGGCGCAACCGGATTGTTCCTGAAGTTTTTTCGCCGCCCGTACGATCAGGTTGCTGTCGTGGGGCACGCCGTCGAATTCGGTGTGCAGGCGAATCACGCCATCGTCGCGCACGGCGAAGGTGATTTCGTCGCCGTAGTCGAGGAACTGAAAAATCGTCTGCAACTCGTGATAGCCGTCTTCACGGCGACCGAGAATGTGCAGCATCAGATTGAGTTTGGCCGGAGAAGGCAGCGTCAGGCGTGGAGCGGTCATGCTTATTGCCCCAATTTACGCGGTTGCCAGGTCTTGATGACCAGCGTCACGTCCAGATCGGTGCCGTGCAGTTTGATCCGCTCGGGCAACCAGTAACCATTCTGTTCGGCATAGCCCAAGTATTCGACCTGCCAGCCGTCCTGCTCCAGATTGGCCAGGCGACTGTCGCCATCGAGGGTCAGGCGGCTCTTGCTGGCCGGAGCCGGCAGGCCGCGAACCCACCAGGCCAGGTTCGATACCGGCAATTTCCAGCCGAGCTGTTCTTCCAGCAGGACTTCCGGGGACTGCGCGTCATAGCGGCCCTGGTTGGCGACTTCCAGCGAGACTTTGCCCGGGCGACCGGTCAACCGCGCAGCGCCGCGACCCAGCGGGCCGGACAGGCGGATGTCGTAGTAATCCTGGCGCTGCAGCCAGAACAGCGTGCCGCTGCCCGAGTCTTTCGGGGCGCGGATGCCGATCTTGCCGTCGATCTGCCAGCCATCGAGGCCGGTCAGTTGCTGTTTGTTCGCGGCCCATTGTGCAGGGCTGCCATGGCCCTCGACCGATTCGCGAGCGCCAAAACCCGCGCAACCGGCGAGCAGGGCGATGAAGCTGAAAACAATAACGTGGCGCAAAAACATGAGTTAAAGAGTCTCGGATCCGGTCAGGCGCTTGATGGTGCTGCGCAGAATGGTGCTGTCGGGCTGATCCTTGAGGAACTTGCCCCAGATTTGTTTCGCTTCGCGCTGATTACCCTTGGTCCACAGGACTTCGCCCAGGTGAGCAGCGACTTCGTGATCGGGGAAGCGCTCGAGGGCCTGGCGCAGGTACTTCTCGGCGTCATCCAGGTTGCCCATGCGGAAATTCACCCAGCCGAGGCTGTCGAGTACCGCCGGGTCTTCCGGATTGATCTGATGGGCCTGCTCGATCAGCGCCTTGGCTTCGGCGTAGCGGGTGGTGCGGTCGGACAGGGTGTAGCCGAGGGCGTTGAGGGCCATGGCATTGTCCGGATCGCGCTTGATGATCAGGCGCAGGTCTTTTTCCATCTGTGCCAGGTCGTTGCGTTTTTCCGCCTGCATTGCCCGGGTGTAGAGCAGATTCAGATCATCCGGGTATTGCAGCAACGCCTGTTGCAGGATTTTCCAGGCCTTGTCGCCCTGATTGTTGGCGGACAGGGTCTCGGCCTCGATCAGGTACAACTGGATCGCGTAATCCGGCTGCGCATCACGTTCGGCGGCCAGCTTGCTCTGGGCTTCGGCGGTCTTGCCGTTGTTCATCAGAATATCGGCCTGACGCAGTTGCGCCGGCAGATAGTCGTTGCCGGGGCCGACCTGGGCGTACTCGATCAGCGCGCCTTGCGGGTCGTTGCGTTCTTCGGCGATGCGGCCCAGGTTCAGGTGCGCGGAATCGACATGGCTTTCGCGGGCGATCAGGTCTTCCAGGTAACCCTTGGCCTCGTCCCAGGCCTTGGCTTCCAGGCAGACCAGTGCCAGCGAGTAACGCAGTTCGTCGTCTTCCGGGTATTGCTGGACCAGGGTCGAGAACTCGACCTTGGCGTCGTCCATCCGGTCCTGTTCCACCAGCATCCGCGCGTAAGTCAGGCGCAGGCGCTTGTCGTCCGGGTACTTCTTGATGTTTTTCTGCAGAAGCGGCAGGGCCTCGTCGCCACGGTTCAGCCCTTGCAACAGGCGGGCGCGCAGCAGGATCGGGGCGATTTCGCCGTCGTCCGGCGGATTGTCTTCAAGCAGGGTCAGCGCACCTTTGGTGTCGCCATCCTGCTGCATCAGCAAGGCCTTGCCGAAAATCAGCTGATTGTTGTGCGGGTGACGCTGCAACAGACGGTCGAAACTTTTCATCAGACCGTTGCGGGTTTCCTGATCGGTGTCGGCGGCCGACAGCGCGAGGAAGTCGAAATGGGTGTCGCCCTTGCCCTGCAGGACTTTCTCCATATAGACCATCGAGTCGTCATAACGCCCGGCGCGTGCCAGTTGCACGGCAGCGGCGCGTTGCGCTTCGAGGTCATCCGGGGCGTTTTTCGCCCAGATCAGCGCGGTATCCAGCGCCGGTTGATCCGCGCCCAGGTACTCGGCAATGCGGAACGCCCGCTCGGAAACACCCGGATCCTGGGTGTTGATGGCCTGGGTCACGTAGTTGTCCAGGGCAATGTCGAAGCGATTGCGCTGGCCGGCGAGTTCGGCACTCAGCAGGCTGAACACCGTTTCTTCGCTGAACGAGCTGTAAACCTTGGGCTTTTCAGGGGCTGGCGTGGTGTCTTCGACCGATGAGGTGCCATCGTGCGAAACGGGGGCCAAGGCCTGGCAGCCGCTGAGGAAGACAAAAGCAAGGAGCAACGCGGAAGATCTATTCATATAGGAAGAGGACGACTAACCTGCGGTCGGATCATCATGACACAAGCCTTCGGCCAAACATAACCGAGTCTCGATTGTGGCCATTATAGGGGCGGACAATTGGGACAATAGTCAGCGGTAGTTGTTCTGAATCTGACGAAGTAGGACAATTGCCGGCTTCACGTCACCATCAGCGACCTTGAATGGCCTTCCTTGCACTCGGTATCAACCACAAGACTGCTTCAGTAGACGTCCGCGAGCGCGTGGCCTTTACCCCTGAGCAGCTGGTGGAGGCCTTGCAGCAGCTCTGCCGGCTCACCGACAGCCGCGAAGCTGCGATCCTTTCCACCTGCAATCGCAGTGAACTGTATATAGAACAGGATCAGCTTTCGGCCGATATCGTGCTGCGCTGGCTGGCCGACTATCACCATTTAAGCCTCGATGAGCTGCGCGCGAGTGCTTATGTGCACGAAGATGATGCGGCAGTTCGTCACATGATGCGGGTCGCCTCCGGGCTCGATTCGCTGGTGCTGGGCGAACCGCAGATCCTCGGCCAGATGAAATCGGCCTACGCCGTGGCTCGCGAGGCCGGCACGATCGGGCCGTTGCTGGGCCGGTTGTTTCAGGCAACGTTCAACGCTGCCAAGCAAGTGCGCACCGACACCGCCATTGGTGAAAACCCGGTGTCCGTGGCGTTTGCCGCCGTCAGCCTGGCCAAACAGATTTTCAGCGACCTGCAACGCAGCCAGGCCCTGCTGATCGGCGCCGGCGAGACCATCACCCTGGTCGCCCGCCATCTGCATGAGCTGGGGGTCAAGCGTATCGTGGTGGCCAACCGCACACTGGAGCGCGCCAGCCTGCTGGCCGAACAGTTCGGCGCCCACGCGGTGCTGCTCTCGGACATCCCGGCCGAACTGGTGCGCAGCGACATCGTCATCAGCTCCACCGCCAGTCAGTTGCCGATCCTTGGCAAGGGCGCGGTGGAAAGCGCCCTGAAGCTGCGCAAGCACAAGCCGATCTTCATGGTCGACATCGCCGTTCCCCGTGACATCGAGCCAGAAGTCGGCGAACTCGACGACGTTTACCTCTATAGCGTCGACGATCTGCACGAAGTGGTCGCCGAAAACCTCAAGAGCCGCCAGGGCGCAGCGCAAGCGGCCGAAGAGATGGTTTCGGTCGGTGCCGACGATTTCATGGTGCGCCTGCGTGAACTGGCGGCGGTCGATGTGCTCAAGGCCTATCGTCAACAGAGCGAACGCCTGCGCGACGAAGAGCTGCAAAAGGCCCTGCGCCTGCTGGCCAACGGCGGCAACGCCGAAGACGTGCTGGGCCAGTTGGCCCGTGGCCTGACCAATAAACTCCTGCACGCCCCGAGCGTACAGTTGAAAAAGCTTTCTGCCGAAGGCCGCCTCGATGCGCTGGCCATGGCCCAGGAACTCTTTGCCCTCGAGGGCTCACCGGATAGCTTTTCGGATAAAAAACCGCAATGAAAGCGTCACTGCTCAATAAGCTGGATATCCTCCAGGACCGTTTCGAGGAACTGACGGCGCTGCTTGGCGACGCCGAAGTCATTTCCGACCAGACCAAATTCCGCGCCTATTCCAAGGAATACGCCGAAGTCGAGCCGGTCGTCGAAGCCTATAAACAGCTGCTCAAGGCCCAGGCCGACCTGGAAGGCGCCCAGGCGCTGCTCAAGGACGGCGACCCGGACATGCGTGAAATGGCCGTGGAAGAAGTCCGTGAAACCAAAGAGCAACTCATCGAGCTGGAAGCCACCTTGCAGCGCATGCTGCTGCCCAAGGATCCCAACGACGGGCGCAACGTGTTCCTCGAAATCCGCGCCGGCACCGGTGGTGACGAGGCGGCGATCTTCTCTGGCGACCTGTTCCGCATGTATTCGCGTTACGCCGAGCGGCGTGGCTGGCGGGTGGAAATCCTCTCGGAGAACGAGGGGGAGCACGGCGGCTATAAAGAAGTCATCGCTCGGGTTGAAGGCGACAACGTCTACGGCAAGTTGAAGTTCGAGTCTGGTGCCCACCGCGTGCAGCGTGTGCCGGCCACCGAATCCCAAGGCCGGATCCACACCTCGGCCTGTACCGTGGCCGTGTTGCCGGAGCCGGACGAGCAGGAAGCGATCGAGATCAACCCGGCGGACTTGCGCGTCGACACCTACCGTTCCTCCGGGGCCGGTGGTCAGCACGTAAACAAGACCGACTCGGCGATCCGTATCACCCACTTGCCGACCGGCATCGTGGTCGAGTGCCAGGAAGAGCGTTCCCAGCACAAGAACCGTGCACGGGCGATGGCCTGGCTGTCGGCCAAGCTCAACGACCAGCAGACCGCCGCGGCGGCCAACGCCATCGCCAGCGAACGTAAATTGCTGGTGGGTTCCGGTGACCGCTCCGAACGCATCCGCACCTACAACTTTGCCCAGGGCCGGGTCACTGACCATCGCGTCAACCTGACCCTGTATTCCCTCGACGAAATCCTCGCCGGTGGCGTCGAAGCGGTGATCGAGCCGTTGCTGGCTGAATACCAGGCCGACCAACTTGCAGCGATAGGTGAATAAATGACCATCATCGCCAGCCTGTTGCGCGCCGCCGAACTGCCGGACTCGCCCACCGCGCGCCTGGACGCCGAACTGCTCCTTGCCGCGGCGCTGGGCAAGTCGCGCAGTTTTCTTCACACCTGGCCCGAGCGCATCGTGCCGAGCGAAGCCGTGTTGGTCTTCGCCGAATATCTGCAGCGTCGTCGCAGCGGTGAACCGGTGGCCTACATTCTCGGCCAGCAGGGTTTCTGGAAGCTCGATCTGGAAGTCGCGCCGCACACGTTGATCCCGCGTCCGGACACCGAATTGCTGGTGGAGGCCGCACTGAAATTGCTCCCGGCGACCCCGGCCAAAGTGCTCGACCTCGGCACCGGCAGCGGCGCAATTGCGCTCGCTCTGGCCAGCGAGCGCCCGGCGTGGAACGTCACCGCCGTGGATCGTGTGCTGGAAGCCGTGGCCCTGGCCGAACGCAACCGTCAGCGCCTGCACCTGAACAACGCCACGGTGATGAGCAGCCACTGGTTCAGTGCCCTCGAAGGCAAGCGTTTCGAGCTGATCATCAGCAACCCGCCGTATATCCGCGCCGCCGATCCGCATCTGGTCGAAGGCGATGTGCGTTTCGAACCGGAAAGCGCGCTGGTGGCCGGCGTCGACGGGCTCGACGATATACGCCTGATCATTGCCCAGGCGCCGGCACATCTGGAGGCCGGTGGCTGGCTGATGCTCGAACACGGCTATGATCAAGCCGAAGCCGTGCGCGATCTGCTGCTGACGCAAGGTTTCGAAGAAGTCCACAGCCGCACCGATCTGGGCGGCCATCAACGGATCAGCCTGGGGCGCCTGCCGTGCTGAATGATCAGGAATTGTTGCGCTACAGTCGGCAGATCCTGCTGCAACACATCGACATCGATGGCCAGTTGAAGCTCAAGGACAGCCGTGTCCTGATCGTCGGCCTCGGCGGTCTCGGCGCACCGGTGGCCTTGTACCTGGCGGCGGCGGGTGTCGGCGAGTTGCATCTGGCGGATTTCGACACGGTCGACCTGACCAACCTGCAACGCCAGATCATCCACGACACCGACAGCGTCGGCATGACCAAGGTCGACTCGGCACTCAAGCGCCTGAGCGCGATCAACCCTGAAATTCAACTGGTGCCCCATCGCCAGGCGCTGGACGAGGACTCCCTCGCTGCTGCCGTGCTTGCGGTGGACCTGGTGCTCGACTGTTCGGACAATTTCTCCACTCGCGAAGCAGTCAACGCTGCGTGTGTGGCTGCGCGCAAACCGCTGGTCAGCGGCGCGGCGATCCGCCTCGAAGGGCAGCTCTCGGTGTTCGACCCGCGTCGTGCCGAAAGTCCGTGCTACCACTGCCTGTACGGTCACGGCAGCGAAGCCGAACTGACCTGCAGCGAGGCCGGCGTGGTCGGTCCTCTGGTTGGCCTGGTCGGCAGCCTGCAAGCGCTGGAAGCGTTGAAGTTGCTGGCAGGATTCGGCGAGCCACTGGTGGGTCGCCTGCTGTTGATCGATGCACTTGGCTCGCGCTTCCGTGAACTGCGGGTCAAGCGTGATCCTGGATGCAGCGTCTGTGGTTCGCACCATGCGTGAGGCGCCGATCGCCGTATTCGACTCCGGCGTCGGCGGTCTGTCGGTGCTGGCGGAAATCCAGCAGTTGCTGCCCAATGAATCGCTGCTGTACCTCGGCGATTGCGGCCACATTCCTTATGGCGAGAAAACCCCGGAGTTCATTCGCGAGCGTTGCAGCGTGATGGCCGGCTTTTTCCGCGAGCAGGGCGCCAAGGCACTGGTGATCGCTTGCAACACCGCGACCGTGGCCGGCGTCGCTGACCTGCGGCGTGATTTCCCCGACTGGCCGATTGTCGGCATGGAGCCGGCAGTCAAACCGGCTGCTGCCGCCACTCGCAGCGGAGTAGTCGGCGTACTCGCCACCACCGGCACCTTGCAGAGCGCGAAGTTCGCGGCACTGCTTGATCGTTTTGCCACCGATATTCGGGTCATTACCCAACCCTGCCCGGGA
This sequence comes from Pseudomonas sp. FW215-R2, assembly GCF_058789255.1. Taxonomy (NCBI): domain Bacteria; kingdom Pseudomonadati; phylum Pseudomonadota; class Gammaproteobacteria; order Pseudomonadales; family Pseudomonadaceae; genus Pseudomonas; species Pseudomonas sp. FW215-R2. Next base: position 94,070 of record NZ_JBYTBO010000017.1, on the reverse strand, counting down.
CTGGTCGAGCGGATCGAAAACGGCGACCTGCACAGCGACGCGCTGCGCCAGTTACTTCACCGCTATGTTGAACCACTGCTGGGCGCAGGCTGCGACACGATCATTCTCGGCTGCACCCACTATCCGTTTCTCAAGCCGATGCTCAAGGCGATGCTCCCCGACGACATCAGCCTGATCGACACCGGCGCCGCCGTGGCCCGGCAACTTCAGCGTCTGTTGGCCGAGCGCGAACTGCTCGCCGAGGGCCCGAACCACCCCGCGAAATTCTGGACCAGTGCCGATCCGCAATCCCTGAAAAACATCCTGCCGTTGCTGGGACAATTGCCCGGCGATGTGCAAAGCTTCGGTTTGTAAAAAAGTTGCGTCATAACTGAAAAATCAGCTGAACTTCTGTTCAAACGCCGATTTCTATAGCGTCAAGCAAACTAAAAACCATACGACCGTTCGGAAAAGGATGTTTCAAGTGAAGCGACTATTCTGCTTGGCCGCGATTGCGGCCGCACTGATGGGGCAAAGTTTTACCGCGCAAGCCGCGGGTGTGGAATTCGGGGTTGGGGCCACCAGCGATTCAACGATGACGTATCGCCTGGGGATGAATTTCGACTGGGACAAGAGCTGGCTGCAAAGCGATGTCGGTCGTCTGACCGGTTACTGGAGTGGCGCCTACACCTACTGGGAAGGTGACAAGGGCTCCAGCAACAACAGCCTGTCGTTCTCGCCGGTGTTTGTTTACGAGTTTTCCGGCGAGTCGATCAAGCCGTACGTCGAGGCCGGCATCGGCGCTGCGGTGTTTTCCAACACCGAGTACGAAGGCAACAAGATCGGCCAGGCCTTCCAGTTCGAAGACCGCTTCGGTTTCGGCCTGCGTTTCCATGGCGGGCACGAGGTGGGGATTCGCGCGACTCACTATTCCAACGCCGGCATGTCGAGCAACAACGACGGGGTAGAAAGCTACTCGTTGCATTACACGATGCCGTTGTAACACCCATGAAAAAGGAGCGCCCGGCGCTCCTTTTTTGTATTCAGCGATACGCCGTGGCAATCCCCTGGCGTTCGTCGATGCATTCCGGGGCGCCCATTTCGAATTCGCGGCAGATCAGCGGGCGTTTTTCGTAGATCGTGCACATCATCGTGTCGCGATCCAGTGCCGCGCACCAGCCGTCGTCCAGGCGCAACATCACTTCACCACCCCAATCATCGGTATCGATATAGCGCTCGGGCACGCCGGTGTCGGTGATCAGCATGACTTCGAGCTGGCAGCAGCAGGCCGCGCAGGTCGAACAGGTGACTGCGGGCTCGTCGATTGGCTGGAGGGGAATGGTTTTCATGGGCGCCAGTGTACGGCAGTGGCCGATGGACGTGTGAAAGCCCTGACAGACGATCAGTCTTCCAGACGCCCGGACAGTTGGTGCAATAACGGAAACAGCAGCGCCCACAGCAGACCGATGCCGATCAAGGTCGGTAACTCGCCGTAAGGAAATTGCACCCCGGCCAGTCGTCCACCGGCGCAATACGACAACGCGCCACCGACGGCTCCGAGCAGAGCCGCCAGCCACCATGGCCGGGCGCTCCATTGCAGGCAATGGCGTAACGTCGTGGCGAGCAGTGCCCACAACAACATCAGCCACAGCGGAATCAGCGGCGACAGATCCTTGAACTCGAACACCCCTAGGCCGCGCAAACCACTGTCCACGGCCGTACCCAGAATCACCACGCTGAGAATCAGTCGACCCTCCGCCGCCCAACTGCTGATCCAGCGCAGATGAATCACCAGCACCGCCAGCGCCACCAGCAACCACAGGCTGTTGCCGCCGAGCACGCAGGCCAGCCAGCCGACCTGGAACAGAACGGCGTTGGCAATCCGCTCAAGCATCGAAGCGCCCGAGCAACGGTGCCGGCATGGCCGCCGGTTTGGCCAACAGCAATTGCGCGGTGCCGATGGTGCGTTCGAGGAAGCCGCCCTCGCAGTAGCACAGATAAAACTCCCACAGCCGCAGGAAATAATCGTCGTAGCCCAATTCGCTCAGACGGCCGTGGGCATGGCGAAAGTTCTCATGCCACAGGCGCAGGGTCCGGGCGTAGTGCAGGCCGAAATCTTCCATGTGCAGCAGGTTCATGTCGGTGTCGCGGCTGACGATTTCGAGCATCTTCTGCACGCAGGGCAAGGCGCCGCCGGGGAAGATGTAACGCTGGATGAAATCCACGCCGCGTTTCGCCTGCTCGTAACGCTGGTCCCGAATGGTGATTGCTTGCAGCAGCATCAGGCCGTTGCTCTTGAGCAGGTGCGCGCATTGCTTGAAGTAGGTCGGCAGGAAGCGATGGCCGACTGCCTCGATCATCTCGATCGATACCAGTTTGTCGTACTGGCCGGTGAGGTCGCGGTAGTCCTTGAGCAGCAGCGTCACTCGATCCTGCAAGCCGAGGCTTTCGATGCGCCGGGCCGTGAACGCGTATTGCTCTTTGGACAGCGTGGTCGTGGTGACTTTGCAGCCATAGTGCTGCGCGGCGTACAGCGCCATGCTGCCCCAGCCGGTGCCGATTTCCAGCAGGTGGTCGCCGGGTTCGAGCGCGAGCTTCTGGCAGATCCGCTCCAGTTTGTTCAGCTGCGCCTGTTCCAGGCTGTCGTCGGGGTTCAGGAACTGCGCCGCCGAGTACATCATGGTCGGATCGAGAAATTGCTCGAACAGATCGTTGCCGAGGTCGTAGTGCGCGGCGATGTTTTTCTGCGAGCCCTTGCGTGTGTTGCGGTTAAGCCAGTGCAGCCCGCGCACCAGCGGCCGGCCGATTTTCGCCAGTCCGCCCTCCATGCCATCGAGCACCTCAAGGTTGCTGACGAAGACCCGCACTACCGCCGTCAGGTCCGGCGAACTCCAGTAACCATGAATGAAGGCTTCACCCGCACCGATCGAACCGTTGCCCGCGACCATGCCCCACGCCGCCGCATCAAGGACATGAATCTCGCCCAGCAACGCACTGCCCGGCGTGCCGAAGACCTGGCGTTCGCCGTCCTCGATCACCACCAGTTGCCCATGTTTGAGCTGTGCGAGCTGACGCAGAACACCGCGGCGCAGCAGCGAACCGGTGATGCCGTGCGTACTGAACGGGATGGCGGCTCTGGCCGAAACACTAGAGGATTTCATGGCGGTGCTCCTCGGGAGACGCAGTAGCGGTTCGAAAGCTGTCGTCGGCCGTCCGATGGGGAAACAGCGGGGTGCGCTTGAGCAGCAATCGCAGGGCCTGCCAATAGATCGCGAGGGCGGTCTTGGCGGTCATCCAGGGAAAGCGCCACAGATGCCGGTGCAGGTTGCGTCGATCAAGAGGTTCGCGTTTCAGGTTGAGCGTGGCGTCGAACAGTTTTTGCTCGCCTTGCCAGTCGGCCATGTGCACGCCCAGGGTTTGCGCGGCGGGGCTGAAGCTCATGCGGTATTCCAGATCCGGCGGCAGGAAAGGCGAAACGTGAAACGCCTTGGCCACGGCGAAATGCTGGTGGAAGTCGCGTACGTTGGTCGGCGCTTGAGCCGGGAGCACATAGTGATAGCGCTCGCGCCACGGTGTGTTGCTGACTTCGCAGAGAATCGCCGCCAGTTGCCCGTCGGCCTCGTGGCAATAAAAGAAACTCACCGGGTTGAATGCCAAGCCCCAACTGCGAGGCTGGGTCAGCAGGCAGATCGAGCCCTGCGGCTCGTGACCAAGGGCCTCACCGACCAGCAGGCGCACGGCATCGATCAGCCGCACACCACGACCGGTGAAGGTCTTGAGGTAGTCGGTCTCGCGAAATGAGAACGGGGCAAACCGGTTCGCGCCCGCCAAGAACGACAGGTTCAGCACGGCGTCCTGTTCAGTCAGGTCGAGATAGATCAGGCCGATCCGGTAGCGGAACTCATGCCGGCGCGGGGCGAATCGCCGATGGGCGATCCAGCCACTGTAAAGCGCGCTGTTCACAGGCTTTCTCCGAACGCGGCGGCGACGCGCAAGGCGCTGACCACACCGTCCTCATGAAAACCGTTGGCCCAATAGGCGCCGCAATAATGTGTGTGCTGTGCTCCGTCGAGTTCGGCCCAGCGCTGTTGTGCCGCCACCGCTGCGAGGCTGAATTGCGGATGGGCATAGGTGAAACGGGCAAGCACTGTGGACGGGCTGATGCCGGCGCTCTGGTTGAGGCTGACGCAGAACGTGGTGTCGCTCTGGATGCCTTGCAGGATATTCATGTCGTAAGTGACGGCCGCCTGGGTATGGCCGGCCCCGCCGAGGCGATAGTTCCAGCTGGCCCAGGCCCGTTTGCGCGTCGGCAACAGGCGGGTGTCGGTGTGCAGCACCACTTCGTTGTCGGCGTAGGGCAGGGCACCGAGAATCTCCCGCTCGGCACTGCCGGGATTGGCCAGCAGACGCAATGCCTGATCGCTGTGGCAGGCCAGCACGACTTTGTCGAAGTGTTCGATGTCGGCGGGGCTGTGGATAACCACGCCGTGTTCGTTGCGATCGATCCGGTTTACCGGACAGTTCACGCGGATCCGTTCTTTGAAAGACTCGGTCAGCGGCGCGATGTAAGCACTCGAGCCGCCCTCGATCACTCGCCATTGCGGACGATTGCTGACCGACAACAAACCGTGGTTCTCGAAGAACCGCACGAAGAACTGCAACGGAAAATTCAGCATCTGGGCCATGGGCATCGACCAGATCGCCGCGCCCATCGGCACGATGTAATGCAGGATGAAGCGCTCGCCGTAACCGCCGGCCTTGAGGTAATCATCCAGCGTGGTGTCAGTGGTTATCCGCTGTTCGGCGAGGTCGCGCCGGGCTTCCTTATTGAAGCGCAGGATGTCGCGCAGCATGCCCCAGAACCCCGGCGACAACAGATTGCTGCGTTGGGCGAACAGGCTGTCGAGGTTGTTGCCGTTGTATTCCAGGCCGGTGTCGGGGTCGGTCACCGAAAAGCTCATCTCGGTGGCCTTGGCGGTTACGCCCAACTGGCCGAGCAAGCGAATGAAGTTCGGGTACGTCCAGTCGTTGAACACGATGAACCCGGTGTCCACTGCGTAATCACGCCCATCCACCGTCACTTTTACTGTGTGCGTATGGCCGCCGACCCGGTCGCCGGCCTCGAACACCGTCACGTCATGCCGGCGATTGAGCAGGTAGGCGCAGGTCAGGCCTGCGATCCCGCTGCCGACAATGGCGATGTTCACGTCAGATCCCTGAGCGGCGGGCTGCGCCGCACCATGCGTTTGCCAATCGCCAGTTGTACCCGCGCCGGCATTTTCGACAATGGCCAGAGCGCAGCCATGAACAGCGCCGGAAAGGCTATCTCCAGAGGCCGCTCCTTGAGTCTGCCGAAGATGTGACTCGCCGCTTTTTCCGCAGGCCAGCTCAATGGCATCGGGAAATCGTTTTTGGCGGTCAATGGTGTTTCGACAAAGCCCGGGCTGATGACCGTGACTTCAATGCCTTCGTCCGCCAGATCGATGCGCAACGACTCGAACAGATACCGCAACCCGGCCTTCGATGCGCCGTAAGCTTCGGCCCGAGGCAATGGCACGTAAGTGACGGAACTCGCCATGCCCACCAGATGCGGTGCGGTCCCTTTGCGCAGCAAGGGCAGGGCGGCTTCGATGCAGTAGCTGCTGGCCAGCAGGTTGGTGCGCACCACGTGTTCGATGATCGAGGCGTCGAACTGCTGGGCATCGACGTACTCGCAGGTGCCGGCGTTGAGAATCACGCTGTCCAACGCCCCCCAGTCCATCGCGATCTGTTCACCGATTTCCCGCACGGTCTGGCTGTTGGTCAAATCCCCCGGCAGCACCAGCACTTGGCCCGGATAGCGTTGCGACAGCGCTTTGAGTGGTGTGACCTGACGGGAACTGACCGCCAGGTGTGCACCGGTTTTCAGAATTTCTTCCGCCAGTGCTGCGCCGATGCCACTGCTGGCGCCGGTCAGCCAATAACGGCGTGGCGTTGAACGACTCATCCCAGTCTCCTTTTCAGCCAGGCAATCACCCGGCCCAATACAGGTAGATGTTCATAAAGCAGCGCCCCTGCATCGAAGTAATCCCGGTGGCGATAAACCTTGTCGCGCCAGAGCAGGTGCGAGCAGCCCGTGACACGAATCAATCGCCCGCCCGCCAGACGCGGGTGGCGGTAACTCATGACCCAGCGCAGGTAACCTTCGCAGTCGCCGATCTGGTCGAAACCGTGGAAGTCGAACCGCAGCTCGCTGACATTGGCGTAGAGCTCGCTGAAGTAGCTGCGCAATTGCGTCAGCCCCTGCACCTCGTGCAAGGGATCGGTGAAATGAATGTCCTCGCTGTAGAGCGCGTCCAGGCTGTACAGGTTGTCTTTGTTCAACTGCGCAAACTGGCGGGCGAAGCGGCGCAGGAATTCACTCATACCCGCCTCCGGCCGCCTGACGTGACGGCAGGTTCTTGAACGCGCTCAGCGCCCGCTCCCGCGAGGTGCTCAGGTTGACGATCGGCGGTGGATAGTCCGCCACGCCGAACAGCCCGCCAGCGCTCGCCGGGTTGTGCACTTCCTTCTTGTTCAGTCCGGCCAGTTCAGGCAGCCAGTGTTTGATGAACAGGCCTTCGCTGTCGAATTTTTCCGACTGGCTGACCGGGTTGAAAATCCGGAAGTACGGCGCCGCATCGGTGCCGGTCGACGCGCTCCACTGCCAGCCGCCGTTGTTCGCGGCCAGATCGCCGTCGATCAGGTGGCGCATGAAAAAGCGCTCGCCTTCGCGCCAGTCGATCAGCAGGTTTTTGGTCAGGAACATCGCCACCACCATCCGCAGGCGATTGTGCATCCAGCCGGTTTCGAGCAATTGGCGCATGGCCGCGTCGATGATCGGCAGGCCGGTGCGTGCCTCCTGCCAGGCCGCCAGTTCCTGCGGCGCATCGCGCCAGGCCAGGGCTTCGGTTTCCGGGCGGAACGCGCGATGGCGGGACACCCGTGGGTAACCCACCAGAATGTGTTTGTAGAACTCGCGCCACAGCAGCTCGTTGATCCAGGTGACGGCGCCGACCTTGCCGCTTTCGAATTCGCCCTGATTGGTTTGCAGCGCGGCATGCAGGCACTGGCGCGGCGAGATCACACCCGCCGCGAGATAGGCCGAGAGCTGGCTGGTGCCAGGCTTGGCCGGGAAGTCGCGTTCGCTCTTGTAATAGTCGATCTGCACGTCGGCGAAGGTGGCGAGGCGTCGTTGGGCCTCGGTTTCGCCGGCGGGCCACAGGTTGCGCAGGGCCTGGCCGGGTGTCGGGAAACCCTCGATGGATTCGGGCACCGGGTCGCTGTCGATATTCAGCGGGACCTGTGCCGACGGCGCCTTTATCAGCGCCGGCATCGAGCGATGCAAACGTTCGTAGCAGACTTTGCGGAACTGGCTGAACACCTGAAAGTAGGTGCCGGTCTTGGTCAGCACGCTGCCCGGCTTGAACAGTAATTGATCGAGGTAGCTGTGAAACGCGATGCCTTCGGCTTGCAACGCCTGCTCAACCGCTGCATCGCGGCGGCTTTCGTGAATGCCATATTCCTCGTTGACGTGAACGGCCTCGACCTTCCATTGCCGGCACAGCTCAAGCAGCACCGCTGGCGCCTGATCCCAGCGCGGGGCGCTGCGGATCAACAACGGGATGTTCAGTGCTGCGAGGCTTTTGCTCAGCTCCCGCAGGTTGCGCAGCCAGAAATCGATCTTGCACGGGGCGTCGTCATGTTCCTGCCATTGCTCGGGGCTCAACAGGTACACGGCCACGGTCGGGCCACGTTCGGCGGCGGCCGTCAGGGCGGTGTTGTCATGTTGGCGCAGGTCGCTGCGCAGCCAGATCAATTGCATGGTGTTCTCGACAGTCTTCATCAAATCAACTCACGCTCTATCAGCACCTGATGCGCCGCCAGAGGGTCCTCGGCCAGGTACAGATCAGCGATCTCGGAGGTTCTTACGGACAACTCGGCGTGGTGGATGCACACCGTTGGTCCGGCAATCATTTTCAGGCAGCTGACGCCATTCAACAGTTTCGGCAACTGCGCAAGGTTCATGGCTTTGCTGGAATACAGCAGTACGCCACGGGCCTGCAGATGATCGACTGCCAACGCCAGTTCCCCGGCCGGCAGCGGCCAGTCAAACACCTGCACCGGGCAATCGGCACTGCTGATCAACCAGGCGCAGAGCCACAGGTGCGGCTCCAGCAGTAAGTCCGACTGATTGACCAGCAGCAGTGGCGCACCGCGCAACTGACGGTTGTTATGGTAGATGCGTGCGCCGAATTTGCTACGCAGCCAGGCGTGAAAGAACACCCGCTCCATCTGCGCACCGAACTGGCCCTGCCAGCGCTGTTCGAGTTCCGCCAGCAACGGCATCAGCAATTGCTCGCACAGGGTTCGCGGTGGGTACAGCGCCATGGCCTGGTTGACGCTGTCGTCGAGGCTGCGTTCGTTCAATTGAGTGACCGCCAGCAGTGCGGCTTGATGCAACGGCTGCCATTCGTTTTCCAGTGGCTCGTTGAAGGCTTGCGGTGTGTCGAGCAGCGGTTTGACCTGACTGACCGCGACGCCCCGGTTGAGCCAGGTGAGGATGGTCTGGATGCGCTGCACGTGTTCGGCCGAATACAAACGATGACCTTTAGGCGTGCGCTGGGGCACGATCAATCCGTAACGGCGTTCCCAGGCGCGCAGGGTAATCGCGTTGACGCCGGTCTGGCGCGCGACCTCGCGGATCGGCAGCCAGCCGTCGTCGAGGGCTTTCTTGAAGTCGGCGCCGAGGTCTTCGCGGGCGCTGCTGTCGGGTGAGTCGTTCATCAAATGGCGTTTCGCAGGCTGAGGTTTTCCGGGTGCGGTTGCAGGTAAACCTGTTGCGCGATGTACGGATCGGGGTGTTGGCGAAAGTGATGCTTGAGCAGCGTCAGCGGCACCACCAGCGGCACGATGCCGTGGCGGTACTGGCCGATGACGTGCTGCATTTCCTGTTTGTCTTCGGCGCTGATGGCCCGTTTCAGGTAGCCACTGATGTGCTGCAACACGTTGCTGTGGGTGCGGCGCGTGGCGCAGGTGCTCAGTGCCGCCATCAATTGGCTGAAGTAGCGCGGGCCGAGGGCCACGGGATCGATTCCGCTTATGTTGCCCAGCAGATTGCCCAGTGCCTTGTATTGCACCGGGTTGTGGGCCATCAGCAAGTATTTGTAACGTGAGTGGAAGTCGGTCAGGGCGCGGCGGCTCAGGCCGTGTTCGAGCACCTGTTGCCAGTCGCTGTAGGCGAACACTCGGGTGATGAAGTTTTCCCGCAGGACCGGATCGTTCAATCGTCCGGCTTCCTCCACCGGTAGATCTGGGTGCCGGGCACAGAAAGCCTGGGCGTAGATCCCGCGCCCGCTGCCGATCGGCGCGCCGTTGTGGTGATAGACCTTGACCCGCTCCAGCCCGCAGGACGGCGATTGCTGCATGAAGATGTAGCCGCAGATGTCATCGAGTTCGGTGGCCATTTTCTGGCCATAAGCGGACAGCGCATCGGTGACGTCGGTCTCGCGATGAACAGTGCCGAGGGCCTGGGGGCGGTCCGGGTCGCCCACCAGACGAATCGGTTCGCGGGGAGTGCCCAGGCCAATCGCGACTTCCGGGCAGACCGGGACGAACTGGAAATACTCAGTGAGGGTGCGGGTGCACAGCCGCGATTCCTTGTGGCCGCCGTTGTAGCGCACTTCGGCCCCCATCAGGCAGGCGCTGATGGCGATCTTGGGTGGGGACAATTCGGACATGGAGGCACCTCGAATCTGAATTTGTACAAAATAATTATTCTGTACAACATTCCTTCAGCATAGATTCAAGGGTGTACAAGTCAATTTATTTGTACAGGATTTTGGCGAAAACTAGAGCCAGCCCATTTTCCAGTGCGCATCGTCCTGCAATGTGTGCCAGTCCAACTGCGTGCTGTGTCGGGTCAACACAGCCTGTAATTCAATCTCCAGCACCGTGCCATCCTCGTCGCAGAATAGTCTGGTTATCAGAAAATGCTTTTCACGGTTTTGCGGGAGGGCTGCTGTCCATTTCGACAGCAGCAGTTTGCGCGGATTGAAGCGGTTCACTGCAGGTGTTCGTGAAGGCGACGTGCAGCTTCCTGACCGCTGAGCCACGCGCCTTCGACCCGGCCCGACAGGCACCAGTCGCCGCATGCATACAGCCCCAGATCGGCATCGGCCAGCGTGCCCCATTCATGGCTGGTGGATGGACGGGCGTAGAGCCAGCGGTGGGCGAGGCTGAAGGTGGGCGCGGGCATGGCGCTGTGCAGCAACTCGGCGAAGGCACCGTGCAATTGCTCGATCACGGCTTCCTTGGGCAGATCGATATGCTGCCGGCTCCAGGCACTGGTGGCGTGCAGGACCCAAGTGTCGAGCGTGTTGTCGCGCCCCGGTTTGCTGCGGTTGCGGGCCAGCCAGTCCAGGGCGCTGTCTTGTACGAAGCAGCCTTCGATGGGTGTATCCAACGGTGTGTCGAAGGCGAGGGCAACGGCCCAGGTCGGGTCCATCTTCACGCCTGCAGCGGCCCCGGCGAGTTTCGGCGCAGCGGCCAGCAACGCGGTGGCCTGTGGGGCCGGGGTGGCGATCACCACATGGCTGAACGGCCCGTGGGTGAAACCTTCGGCATCTTGCAGGTGCCAGTGTTCTTCGCCGCGATAGACTTCGGTGATCCGGCAGGCGAAGTGCACTTCCAGGCCGTCGAGCAAGCCACGGGTGATGGCGCTCATGCGCGGTGTGCCGACCCAGCGGGTCTGCTCGTCCGGCGACAGGTTCAGTTGCCCGCCATGATAGGTGTAGAGCTGCGGCGTCCACTCGGCGACCCAGCCCTGGCTTTGCCAGCGCTGGACCTCGGTGACGAAGCGTCGGTCGCGGGCGGTGAAATACTGCGCGCCCATGTCCAGCGAGCCGGCGTCACTGCGCTTGCTCGACATGCGCCCGCCGCTGCCACGGCTTTTATCGAACAACTGAACGCTGTGCCCGGCCTCTGTCAGGGCCTGGGCGGCGGAGAGTCCGGCGATGCCGGTGCCAATGATTGCGATAGGTACAGTCATAGGGGCCTCGTTTACCTTTCTGTACAGACTACGCCGTGGATGAAACCTGTACAATTTTGTTTTTTGGTATAACTTCCAGCGTTTTCGTTCTGACAGCTTGGCCTATTGTTAAACAATAGAGCCTGCCCGATAGAAAAGATCCCTGCTTATAAAAATAGACTAGGGATCGGGGTAAAACGCCACGCGAGGAAGATGTCATGCACATATTGCTGACCGGCGGTACTGGATTGATCGGACGTCAGCTCTGCCGGCACTGGTTGGGGCAGGGACATCGCTTGACCGTGCTGAGTCGTCGCGCGGAAAAAGTCGCAAAAATCTGTGGAGCGCGAGTGCGTGGCATTGCGCGTCTGGAGGACTTTGGCGACGAGCCGGTCGACGTGATCGTCAACCTCGCCGGCGCGCCGATTGCCGACCGGCCGTGGACCCATCGGCGTAAAGCCGTGTTGTGGAGCAGTCGCATCACGCTCACCGAAACGTTGCTGACGTGGCTGGAAAATCGCGGGCAGAAACCGTCACTGCTGATCTCGGGCTCGGCGGTGGGTTGGTACGGTGACGGCGGCGAGCGCGAGTTGACCGAAGATTCGCCACCGGTGATCGACGATTTCGCCAGTCAGTTGTGCATTGCCTGGGAAGAAACCGCGCAGCGTGCCGAAGCGATGGACATTCGTGTGGTGCTGGTGCGGACCGGGCTGGTGCTGTCGGCCGAGGGCGGTTTTTTGTCGCGCCTGTTGCTGCCGTTCAAACTCGGACTGGGCGGGCCTTTGGGCAATGGTCGGCAGTGGATGTCGTGGATTCATATCGACGATCAAATCGCCCTGATTGATTTTCTTCTGCACCGCAATCAGGCCAGCGGTCCTTATAATGCGTGCGCACCGAAACCTGTGCGCAATCGCGAATTCGCCAGGACGCTGGGCAGCGTGCTGCATCGCCCGGCGTTCATGCCGATGCCGGCCCTCGCCTTGAAGGTCGGGCTCGGCGAGATGTCATTGCTGTTGCTGGGTGGCCAACGGGCCACGCCGGCACGCTTGCTGGAAGCCGGATTCAGTTTCCGGTTCACGGATTTACGCGCGGCCCTGGACGATCTCTCCAGCCGCCTCTGAAATAGGACGTTGCATGACCGATCACGCCTTGCTTCTGGTCAACCTGGGTTCGCCGGCCTCCACTTCGGTGGCCGACGTGCGCAGCTACCTCAATCAATTTCTGATGGACCCGTACGTGATCGACCTGCCGTGGCCGGTGCGGCGTCTGTTGGTGTCGCTGATCCTGATCAAGCGCCCCGAGCAGTCGGCCCATGCCTACGCCTCGATCTGGTGGGATGAAGGCTCGCCGCTGGTGGTGCTCAGCCGTCGCCTGCAACAGCAGATGAAGGCGCAGTGGACCCACGGTCCGGTGGAACTGGCCATGCGTTACGGCGAACCGTCCATTGAGACAAGCCTGTTGAAGCTGGTCGCGGCGGGGCACAAGCGCATCACCCTCGCGCCGCTTTATCCACAGTTCGCCGACAGCACCACGACCACCGTGATCGAAGAAGCCAAGCGGGTTGTGCACGAGAAGAAACTCGATGTGCAACTGTCGGTATTGCAGCCGTTCTACGATCAGCCGGAATACCTCGACGCGCTGGTGGCGAGCGCCAAACCGCACTTGCAGCAGGATTACGATCACCTGCTGCTGAGCTTCCATGGTTTGCCGGAGCGGCACCTGAAAAAGCTCAATCCGGGGCACAGTTTCGAGGGCGGCGGCGATTGCTGCGCCGGTGCACCGCCGGAGGTGGTTGCCACCTGTTATCGCGGTCAGTGCCTGCGCACGGCGGCCGAGTTTGCCAAACGCATGGGCATCCCGGACGGTAAATGGTCGGTGTCGTTTCAGTCGCGGCTGGGCCGGGCGAAATGGATCGAACCCTACACCGAAGCGCGGCTGGATGAGTTGGCCAAGAGCGGCGTGAAGAAGATTCTGGTGATGTGCCCGGCGTTTGTTGCCGATTGCATCGAAACCCTGGAAGAGATCGGCGATCGCGGCAAGGAACAGTTCCGCGAGGCGGGAGGGAAGGAGTTGGTGCTGGTGCCGTGTCTGAACGATGACCCGCAATGGGCAAAGGCATTGGCGACGCTTTGTGAGCGGGCGCCACTGGCTCTTTGATGATCGTTCCCACGCTCTGCGTGGGAATGCCTCTAGGGACGCTCCGCGTCCAGTGACGCAGAGCGTCACAGGCTGCATTCCCACGCGGAGCGTGGGAACGATCAACGATCTTGAAGCTAAGGCTTAGAGCAGTGGCTCATCCGCCTTCTTGTGTTTCCAGCTGTCGTTGCCCGGCAGGATCAGGTTCAGCGCAATCGCCACCACCGCGCACAGCGCGATGCCTTTGAGGCCGAAGTCATCCGGACCGGTGCCGGTGCCGACCAGCACACCGCCAATCCCGAACACCAGCGTGACGGAAACGATCACCAGATTGCGCGCCTCGCCCAGATCGATCTTGTGACGGATCAGGGTGTTCATCCCCACCGCCGCGATCGAACCGAACAACAGGCACAGAATCCCGCCCATCACCGGCACCGGAATGCTTTGCAGCAGGGCACCGAACTTGCCGATGAACGCCAGGCTGATGGCGAAGATCGCCGCCCAGGTCATGATTTTCGGGTTGTAGTTCTTGGTCAGCATCACCGCGCCAGTCACTTCGGCGTAGGTGGTGTTGGGCGGACCGCCGAACAGGCCGGCTGCCGTGGTGGCGATACCGTCACCCAGCAGGGTGCGATGCAGGCCCGGCTTCTTCAGGTAGTCGCGACCGGTCACGCTGCCGACTGCAATCACGCCGCCGATGTGCTCGATGGCCGGGGCCAGCGCCACCGGGACGATGAACAGGATCGCCTGCCAGTTGAACTCGGGCGCGGTGAAGTGAGGGATCGCAAACCAAGGGGCTGCCGCAATCTTCGCGGTGTCGACGACACCGAAATAGAAGGACATGGCGAAACCCACCAGCACGCCGGAGATGATCGGCACCAGACGGAAAATGCCTTTGCCGAACACCGCCACGATCAACGTGGTCAGCAATGCCGGCATCGAGATCATCATCGCGGTCTGGTAATGGATCAGCTCCGAACCATCACCGGCCTTGCCCATCGCCATGTTCGCGGCAATCGGCGCCATGGCCAGTCCAATGGAGATGATCACCGGACCGATCACCACCGGCGGCAGCAGACGGTCGATGAACCCGGTGCCTTTGATCTTCACGGCCAGGCCAAGGAAGGTGTAGACGAAACCGGCCGCCATCACGCCGCCCATGGTCGCGGCGAGGCCGAACTGGCCCTTGGCGAGAATGATCGGGGTGATGAAGGCAAAGCTCGACGCCAGGAACACCGGCACCTGACGCCCGGTGACGATCTGGAACAGAATTGTCCCTAAACCCGCGGTAAACAGTGCCACGTTCGGGTCAAGGCCCGTGATCAGCGGCATCAGCACCAGGGCGCCGAAAGCCACGAACAGCATCTGTGCGCCGGACAGCACCGTGCGCCAGAGCGGATCGTTGAACTCTTGCTGCATGGTTACGCGTCCTTCTGCTTGGTGCCGAAGATCTTGTCACCGGCATCGCCAAGCCCAGGAATGATGTAACCGTGCTCGTTGAGTTTCTGATCGATGGACGCGGTGTAGATGATCACGTCCGGGTGAGCTTTTTCGACAGCGGCAATGCCTTCCGGCGCGGCAACCAGCACCATCGCGCGGATGTCCTTGCAACCGGCCTTTTTCAGCAGGTCGATGGTCGCAACCATGGAGCTGCCGGTGGCGAGCATCGGGTCGATGATCATGGCCAGGCGTTCGTCGATTTCCGGAACCAGTTTTTCCAGATAGGTGTGGGCCTGCAGGGTTTCTTCGTTACGGGCAACGCCGACGGCGCTGACCTTGGCGCCCGGGATCAGGCTCAGCACGCCTTCGAGCATGCCGATGCCGGCACGCAGGATCGGCACGACGGTAATCTTCTTGCCGGCGATTTTCTCGACCGACACAGTGCCGCACCAACCTTCGATATCGTAGGTTTCCAGCGGCAGGTCTTTGGTAGCTTCATAGGTCAACAGGGCACCGACTTCCTGAGCGAGCTCGCGGAAATTCTTGGTGCTGATGTCTGCACGGCGCATAAGGCCAAGTTTGTGACGGATCAGCGGATGGCGGATCTCTTGGATGGACATGGGGAAAGGCTCCGGCGGCGGGCAAAAAAACCGGCCTAGATTAATCTATCCGAGGGTGATGTCCTATAGGACATACAGTACGTTAGTCCACAAATGCTTGATTCGGCCGTGCGGGATGCGTACCTTTGCCCGCTTTTCCGAAACAGACCCCCCTTGGAGAGCGCCATGTCCGCTGATCTCGAGCATATCCGTCAAATCATGCGAGAGGCTGACTGCCTGTACACCGAAGCTGAAGTCGAGGCTGCCATTGCCCGCGTCGGTGCACAAATCAACGAACAACTGGCCGAGAGCAACCCGGTGGTGTTCTGTGTGATGAACGGCGGGCTGATTTTCTCCGGCAAGCTGCTGACCCATCTGCAGTTCCCGCTGGAAGCGTCCTACCTGCACGCCACCCGCTATCGCAACGAAACCAGCGGCGGCGACCTGTTCTGGAAAGCCAAGCCGGAAGTCTCGTTCATCGACCGCGACGTGCTGATCATCGACGACATCCTCGACGAAGGTCACACCCTGGGCGCGATCATCGACTTCTGCAAACATGCTGGCGCGCGCAAAGTGCACACCGCCGTGCTGATCGACAAGGACCACGACCGCAAGGCCCGTCCTGACCTGAAAGCCGATTTCGTCGGCCTGCCGTGCGTCGACCGTTACATCTTCGGTTACGGCATGGACTACAAAGGCTACTGGCGCAACGCCAACGGGATCTTCGCCGTCAAAGGCATGTAAGAACCCCCTGAAAGATCGCAGCCCAAGGCTGCGATCTTTTGTTTTTCTGAACCCCATGCACCCCATGCTAGAGTGCTCGGCCCCGCCCTCCGGAGCCTGTCATGAGCCTCTTGATCCGCAGCTGCGCCGCCCTGTTGCTGACCCTCAGCCTGCCCCTGGCCGCCGCCCCGATGCACAGCCAATTCCTGCCGCCCGACGACCTGACCCTGCGCGATGCCGAACCCGAGCAGCAGCAACTGTTGCAGGTCACCGACTATTCCGTGGTGGTCGGCGCCCAGCGCCAGTCCAATCAGCAGCCGATTCCGGTCACGTCGCCGTTGATGATCCGCCTCAAGGGCAAGTCGCTGAACAAGGGCGCGACGATCAACCAGGTACTGGTCAGTTTTGACGGCGAAAGCAAAAGCCTGAAAAAACCGGTGTATGACGACAAGAGCAAGACCCTGACGCTCTTCTATCCGTTGGCCCAGTACCGGGTGGTGATCGATCTGTTGCGCAACGAAACGGTGTACTGCCAGTTCCTGACCTACGCCAACGGCCACATCTGGGCCGATCTGCACACCGGCAGCACGCGTGCGCGTTGAGCCCTGTGCCCGGGCGGGGGTAAACTGCCCGCCCCGTGAAATGTCTGCGAGCTGGAGTCGGCAATGCGTAAAGATAAGAAGCAAGTGATTGGTGACGAGATCGGCGATGAGCAGATCAAGCTGTTCCTCGATTTTGAGCCGGTCGACGCCACCTCGCCGTCGCTGCACAAACTGGTCAAGGCCTACCGTGGCCTGCGCATCGACGATTTCGAGCGCTTCCTGACGTTCTTCGTTGCAGCCGGTTATGACGTGGACGGTAAAGACGAGCACGGCAAGACCTTCGTCGACCAGATCCGCGATCAACGCAACGCACCGGAATACATCGAGCTGATCGAGAAGGCCCGCGGCTGATCGCTCGCGGTTTTTCCGAGGCATAAAAAAACGCCCCGCACTCACTGAGTGCGGGGCGTTTTTCATGGAGCCGAATCAGGCGTAGCTTTCGGTCTCGTTACTGGCTGCAACCAGTTCCAGCGCGACGTTGTTGTGCGCGTTGATCTTGCGATACAGCGCAGCGTCGGTTTCCAGGACCTTTTCACGGGCCGGGAAGATTTCCGCCAGTTTGGCAGCCCACTCACCCTTGGCCTTGGCCGGGAAGCATTTCTCGATCAGTTCCAGCATGATCGAAACGGTCACCGAAGCACCTGGCGAAGCGCCGAGCAGGGCGGCGAGGGAGCCGTCCTTCGCGGCCACCAGTTCGGTACCGAACTGCAGGATGCCGCCTTTTTTCGGGTCTTTCTTGATGATCTGCACCCGTTGGCCGGCCACTTCCAGGCGCCAGTCTTCGGCTTTCGCCTCGGGGTAGAAACGACGCAGGGATTCCAGACGCTGTTCCATCGACTGCATCACTTCGCTGACCAGGTACTTGGTCAGGTCCATGTTGTTCTTGGCCACGGCCAGCATCGGGCCGATGTTGCCGGCGCGAACCGACAGCGGCAGGTCCATGAAGGAGCCGTGCTTGAGGAACTTGGTGGTGAAACCGGCGTATGGCCCGAACAGCAGGGACTTCTTGCCATCGACCACGCGGGTGTCCAGGTGCGGCACCGACATCGGTGGCGAACCTACCGCAGCCTGGCTGTAGACCTTGGCCTGGTGAAGCTTGACCACTTCCGGGTTGTCGCAACGCAGCCACTGGCCGCTGATCGGGAAGCCACCGAAGCCTTTGCTTTCTTCGATGCCCGAGGCTTGCAGCAGCGGCAGGGCCGCGCCACCGGCGCCAAGGAACACGAATTTGGCGTCGACTTCGCGGCTGCTGCCGCTGTTGACGTCCTTGATGCTGACGGTCCAGCCATTGGCGTTACGCTTCAGACCGGTCACGCGTTTGCAGTATTTGACCTGGGCATCCGGAGCGCTGGTCAGGTGCTTGAGCAACTGATTGGTCAGCGCGCCGAAGTTGACGTCGGTGCCGTTGATCACGCGGGTGGCGGCGAGCACCTGGTCTTGCGGACGCCCCGGCATCATCAATGGCATCCACTCGGCCATCTTCGCCTTGTCTTCGGTGTATTCCATGTCGGCGAAGGCGTGGTGCTTGTGCAGCACGTTGAAGCGTTCCTTGAGGAATGAAACGCCTTTTTCGCCTTCGACGTAGCTCAGGTGCGGCACCGGGCTGATGAAGGATTTGCACGAGCCGAACGTGCCTTTCCTGGTCAGGTACGACCAGAACTGCTTCGACACCTCGAACTGGGTGTTGATGTGCACGGCTTTCTTGATGTCGACGGTGCCGTCGGCAGCCTGCGGCGTGTAGTTCAGCTCGCACAGGCCGGCGTGGCCGGTACCGGCGTTGTTCCACGGGTTGGAACTTTCCGCGGCACCGGAATCCATCAGCTCGACGACTTCCAGCTTGATCGCCGGGTCGAGCTCTTTGAGCAGGACTGCAAGGGTGGCACTCATGATGCCGGCCCCAACCAGAACTACGTCGACTGCTTCGTTATGCGCCATTTAACGCGTCTCCAAAATCTGCAGCACCAAATTGTCGGCATGGCTGCCAGGTGTCCGGGGCAGGTCAGTTGCGCCCCAGGAACCCATGGCCAGGTTTGCCATGTCCGAATCTTCGCAATTTTTCGCAACTTCGACGGATGCGTGCGGCCTGGCTTCAAGAGTCACATGAACTCATTTCAGCACGGGGCTGGCAATTCGACTTATGGTCGAGACATCCGTTTGTGCAACCAAATCCGTAGCGGACAGGCTTCAGGCTCCGGTATTCGAGGCGTACCCGTTCCTGTGTCGTTGGGCTGTTTCAGACGCTAATGGTGCATGTTCAGACGCAAAACTATTCATTTGCTCGCCACACTCTTGTGAAGTTGTGAAAACCCGTTTTTTTCACGCTCTTTTGAAGACGTGAACCTCAAAAAAGGGCTGTCCGGGCCTGGCACCGTGCCCGGAAGGATTGCCGCCACGCGATACATGGGCAGGCAAAACGGGCAAACAACTCAGTGACCGAGCGTCATGACAGCTCTGCAGATTCGCGAAAAGCGGGGATTTGCCAGGGAAACAGCAAGCACGCCAGCTTCACTCGATCTGTGTGGGCGGCTCTCTGTGGGCGATTTTGATGCCAATGCAAGCGCATTGACGCTGTTGCGGGGCCCGATCAGGAGACGTCCTTATAATCGGGGGGAGATTGTATCGAAGAAATGCGGGGAGTTGGTCGAGTTTAATGACTTTTATTAGGCATCCGGTCAGATGCTCAACATCGCCTGGGCGCGTGCGCGAGGGCGGTGCTGTTCGACCCGGGCGCTGGCAGGCAGAGGCTGGTGCAACCAGTTGAGGCGGATTTCCTCGATTTCGACCCAACCGTCACCCATTGGCTGCAGGCTGCACTGTTTGAAAGCCTGGCAATGGCCGTTGTGGTCGAGCAGGGCGAAGCTGCGGTGCAGCGGACGTGGAGCGAACAACGAGATCAGATAGCGCATGGTGTGTGTTCCTTCTGGAGATCTGTGACGAAGATTGTCAAAAGACCGTGAAGCGAACATGTAAGGGCGGTGAACAATCTGTGACAGGAACCACGTGCACCGGGGTTTGTCAGAGATTTCAGTGCTGGTGACCCGCTGTGGCCCACCGCTATACTGCGGGCCTGTCTGTGCCTGATTCTGGAGAGAAGAGCATGTTGCAACGCCTGTTGTTCGGTTTGATCACTGTGACCAGTTTGACCCTGGTTGGCTGCGCCCACAGCCCGCAACAACTGAGCCCGGAACCGAAGCTGACCACTCAGCTGGCACCGGTCGGCCACGGCCAGCCTGTCGTGGTCCGCGTGGTTGACGGTCGTCCGTCGCCAACCCTGGGCACCCGCGGTGGCCTGTACCCGGAAACCAGCGCCATCACTGTGCAGCGCGAACAGATCCTGCCGAAGTTGCAGGCTCAGGCCGAAGCGGCCGTGCGTCTGCTGGGCTTCACCCCGTCAAACGGTGCGATGAATGCTCCACAACTGACCGTGACCCTGACTGAACTGAAGTACCAGTCGCCGAAAGAAGGCATGTACGTGACCGAGGCCACCATCGGCGCGACCTTCCGTTCCGACGTGCAGAGCGGCAACCGTCGCTACAGCGGCCGTTACGGCGCGTCGCTGGACCAGCGTTTCGGCATGGCGCCGAATCAGGAAACCAACACCAAACTGGTCAGCGATGTGCTGAGCGATGCGCTGACCCGTCTGTTCAAGGATCCGACCGTGGGTCAGATCCTCGCTGAATAAGGCGTTCGCCAGATGTGAAAAAGCCCGGGGCCAGTGATGGATTCGGGCTTTTTTGTGGGTGTCAGGATTGGAATTTGTGTCGTTTGAACTATCGCCTCCCCCTCACCCCAGCCCTCTCCCCCAAGGGGGGCGAGGGGGAAAGGGAGCAGATTGGGGCTACTCAAATTTTGAGTTCGACTCGATAGTTCAGGTCGGTGTAGCTCAAATATTCACCTCGGTCGGTCCCCTCTCCCTCCGGGAGAGGGCTAGGGTGAGGGTGCTTTTGATTTAAAGCTTTTTCGTTCAAGCGGCTTGCGAATAGAAGTCGAGAACGCTGACCCCAGTCAGCAAATCAGTCTCGGGCAAGTCCGCATGCTGGTGCCCGCCGAGGGCGCAATACACCAGCCAGTGACGGTCCTGAACATTGAAGGCCAGGCTGCCGACGAGGGTCTGTTGTTCGTCGGACGGGGAGATGAGGTACAGGCGATCCTGGTTTTCAGCGTGAAGCATGTCGCATTCCGTTTACGTTTCGAGGCGCGCAGGGTGGCCGAAACAAATGACGATGCCGTGACACAGGACAGCCATCGGTCGATTGCTGCGTTATTTGTCGTAAAGGGTAGGGCTGCGGGGGAGGGTTTCGGTAGAATCCGCGCCGCGGTCGTCGGTCTGGCGTTCGCCATTCCGGTTTAGATTGAGGTCTGTGATGTCGCTGCACTTGATGACGCTGTTTACCGCCCATCCCGCCAAACTGATCAACCTGCTGGCCCTGCTGTTGGCTTTCCCGGGCAGTTGGCTGCTGCACGCGACCCGTCGCCGTGAACAACGAGCGATGGCCAGTATCGCGGCCCAGCGTCAAAGCCGGCCCGATCAGGAGCCAGTGCTGGATTGGGCGACCCTGCGCATGAATCGCTTCTTCTACCGCTTCGGCTTTGCCTGTCTGGGCCTGGCGTTGCTGGTGTCCTGGATCAGTACCCGCTACTGAACGAAAAACGGCGCCCGAAGGCGCCGTTTTTGTATCCGGCCGAAACCGCTTACAGCGGCAAACCAGCCTTGACCCGGTACTGATTGCGCACCGGCGTCGCGTATTGCAGCACCAGATATGGACGGTGCTCCTCAGGGCAGGTGTCCAACCGGTTCTGCCATTCTTCCTGAGCCTTGGCCAGCTCCTCGGCACCGAACACCTCGGCAGCCTTCGGCACATTCAGTTGCGGATCAGCATCCGCCCACTGCGCGTACGCCAGGTAATGCACCGGGAACAACCGGTAACCGCCGAGAATCTGCTTGTCCATCTCGACTGCCAATTGCTTGGTGTCTTCGAACAGCTCGGTGATCGGCGCGGCAAAGTTCACGTGCACCCGGCCCTTGTAGCCGGTGATGCCCTTGGCGATGCTCACGTCATCCTCGCCCGGCGCCTTGCTGTAGGTGCCGGTGGTGGCGCGGATGTACAGCTCGCGGGCCTTGGCCTGGTCGCACGGATCGTATTCGTAGCTGATCGACACTGGGGTCAGGTTCAGCGACTGGATAACCTCGCTGAACGGCTCGTCCTTGCGGCTCATGTGGAACATCTTGAGGATCGCCGACTCGGTACGGTCGTCGCCGTCCTTCGCGCGGCCTTCGGCCTGGGCGATCCAGATCGAGGCGCAATCGTTGCGGATCGAGTGGTTGATGTAGGCCGACAGCAGTTGGTACGCCGCCATTTTCTCGCGGCGCCCGGTGATCGAACGGTGAACGATGAAGCTCTTGTTCAAGCGCATCAGGTCGCTGACGAACGGTTTTTGCAGCAGGTTGTCGCCAATCGCGATGCGCGGGGTCGGCAGGCCTGCGTGGTACACCGCATAGTTGACGAAAGCCGGGTCCATCACGATGTCGCGGTGGTTGGCGATGAACAGATAAGCGCTGCCGGACTTGAATTGCTCGACACCGGTGTAGGTCACGCCATCGGTGGCACGCTCGATGGTGTGGTCGACATAGAACTCGACCTTGTCCTGCAAAGTAGCCACCGACGTCACGTCGGCGAACTCACGACGCAGCCGATGGGCTATAAGTGGTTTGAGCATCCAGCCGAAGGCACCGGCGAAACGCGGGAAGCGGAAGTGGGTGAGGATATCTAGAAACGCCTTGTCGCCGAGCAGTCTTGCCAGTACCGCAGGTACTTCGCTGTCGTCGTAAGGTCGGATGGCATCGAATTCGCCCATCATGCTCTCTTGTTGGAAACGGCTAGGGTAAGTAAAGGTTTTGATCGAAAACCAACGGGGCACGGTCTGAAAAAGTAGCCAGACAAAAATAGCCCTGCAAATAGACCGGCGATTATACGCACAAGTCACCCGGGAGACCGCGATGCTGGAAAGCGCAGTATATGAATGTCCGTATTGTGGTGAAGAGGTCGAGACGTCCGTGGATCTGTCGGGGGGCGATCAGACCTATATCGAAGACTGTCAGGTGTGTTGCCGGCCGATCACCTTTGTCCTGCAGGTCGATGGTCAGGACTGGTTTCTGGAAGTCTTCAGCGAAAACGAGTGAGGTGCGCCCATGCAGCGAATCTACGAGCCGGAAAACCTGATGGAGGGCGAGATGCTCAAGGGCATGCTCGCCAGCGAAGGCATCGAGGCGCATCTGGTCGGGCGCGATTTGCTCGGTGGCACGGGCGAGCTGCCGATCTTTGGCCTGCTCGGGCTGTCGGTCGAGAACGATCAGGCCGAATACGCCCGCGAACTGATCAGCGCGTACAATGCCGCGCTGCCGCTGCCCGGCGATGAACCGGAGAGCTTCCCCGGTACGCTGGTCTGTTAGGCTGGCGTTCGTTTTATTCTTGAGTCGTGCTGCCCCATGTGTGGACGTTATGCCCTGTTTCGCTGGAACCGCGACTTCGCGGCACTGCCAGGTTTTCCCGCCGATCAGTTGGCGCAGTGGAACATTTCCCCCAACGATTCGGTATTGATGCTGCGTGCCGAAGCCGATGGCCAGCGCACGCTGGCCCGCGCCCGTTGGGGGCTGACGCCTCCGTGGCTGACCGATCTGTCGCGTACGCCGGCCCATGCCCGGGCCGAAACCGTCGCCGAACAACCGATGTTCCGCGAAGCCCTGCGCCTGCGCCGTTGCCTGCTGCCGGCCAACGGTTTCTACGAATGGCGCGGCACCACGCGCAAACGCCCGTACTGGCTGACGCCGGGGGAGGGGTCTTCGTTGTTTTTTGCGGCGATCTGGGAGGCGTATCCAGTGCAGGAACAGGTGTGGCTGAGTACGGCGGTGATTACACAGCCAGCAGCCAGTCAGCGCCGGCCGTTGATTCTCGATGAGGCGGGGCAGGCGGCATGGCTCGATCCCGAGACGCCGCTGCATGTCCTGCAAGGCCTGCTCGCCAGTGAACCCGCCGCCTTGCGCGAGCGGGTGCTGGCGAACATGGTCAATGATCCGAAGCTCAACGGGCCGGAGTGTTTGACTCCGGCCTGATTGATCAGACCTTGAACTGATTGATCAACCGCCGCTGCTGCTCCGCCAGTTTGGTCAGGTCCGCACTCGCCGAACTCGACTCGTCCGCGCCCCCCGCCACTTCATTCGCCACCTGACCGATGTTGATCACGTTGCGGTTGATGTCGTCGGCCACCGCGCTCTGTTCCTCGGCGGCGCTGGCGATCTGGGTGTTCATGTCGTTGATCACCGACACCGCCTGGGTGATGGTCTCCAGCGCTTCGGCTGCCTTGGCCGCGTGCTGCACGCTTTCGTCGGTGCGGTTCTGGCTGTCTTCCATGACCCGCACCACGTCGCGGGTGCCTTGTTGCAGTTGCTGGATCATGCTCTGGATTTCTTCGGTGGCCTTCTGGGTCTTCTGCGCCAGGTTGCGCACCTCGTCGGCCACCACGGCAAACCCGCGCCCCTGCTCACCGGCACGGGCGGCCTCGATGGCCGCGTTGAGGGCCAGCAGGTTGGTCTGCTCGGCGATCCCGCGAATGGCGATGAGGATCGCATTGATGTTTTCGCTGTCCTTGGCCAGCGTCTGCACCACGTCCACCGCCTTGCTGATTTCCACAGCCAGCACGCCAATCGAATTCGACGTGTCGCGCACGATCTGCATGCCTTGGCTGGCGGCCTGATCGGCATGGCTGGCGGCTTGCGCCGCCTGGGTCGCGTTGCGCGCCACGTCCTGGGCGGTGGCGGTCATTTCCTGCACGGCGGTGGCGACCTGATCAATCTCGGCCATCTGCTTCTGTATGCCGATATTGGTGCGGATCGCAATGTCCGCCGTGTGCTCCGAGGAATCGCTGACACTCTGCACCGACGACACCACCTGCGTGATCATCGCCTGCAGCTTCGCGAGGAAGGTGTTGAAGCCTTTGGCGATTGAGCCGAGTTCGTCTTTGCGATCACTGCTCAAGCGACGGGTCAGGTCGCCTTCGCCCTGGGCGATGTCATCGAGCATGGTCACCATTTGCTTCAGCGGTCGGGCGATGCCGTGGCCCACCAGCCAGATCACCAGCAAACCGAGGCCGGCAATGATCAGGCCGACCATGGCCATGCCGAAGGTGTCGGATTTGCGCTGGGCGTCGAGGTCACCCTGGAGTTTCTGCAGGTCGGCCATCACTGCGTTGAGCGGCAGTTGCAGCATCAGCGTCCAGCGTGCGTCGGTCTGGCCGATGCCGAACGGCAGGTACAACTCGATCCGGCCCGACTCCTTATTGACGGTGTAGGTCACTTCGCCGCGCTTGAGATTGGCCATGTTGGCAATCTGTTGGGCGTCGAGGATGTCGCTGACCTTCTCGCCGAATTTGCTCGGGTCCTTGGTGTAGGCGACGATCCGGCCGTTGCCGCCGATCAGGGCCATTTGCCCGGCGCCGCTGTACAGTTTCTGGTTCGCGCCCAGGAGCATTTCCTGAATGAAGTTCACCGACAGGTCGGCGCCGACGATGCCCTGGAACGCGCCGTTGAGCATGATCGGTTCAATGAAGGACGCGAGCATGACGATCTTGTCGCCGACCTTGTAGGGCGCCGGATCGATCACGCAGGATTTCCTGGTTTCTTTCGAGCACAGGTAGTACTCGCTGGCGCGCACGCCGGTGGACAGGACTTTCTGGTCGTCGACGTCCACCAGTTTGTCCAGGCCGAGGGTGCCGTCTTCGTTGCGGAACCACCACGGCAGGAAGCGCCCGTTGGCGGCGTCGATGCCGACCACGCTGGTGCCGACGTAAGCCGCGTCATTGTGGTCCAGTGCGTTCTTTTCCCAGCCGATGTAGGTGCCGAGAATCTTCGGGTTCTTCTCGACGTTTTCCTTGATCAGGCTGATCAGTTGCTCGCGGCTGACGGTCAGTCGTGGCTGACCATCGGCGCCGGGCGTGCCGAGCAGGGCGTTGACCCGCACCAGTCCACCGGCAATCAGCAGCGGCGCTTCCAGCTCGCGCTGGATCTGGCTGACCTGGGTCTGTGCCAGCGAGGTCAGGCGTTGTTCGATGACTTGCTCGAACTGGGCCTGGGTCCGTTGTTGAACCATCTCCTGGGTGCGGGCGCCGGAAAACAGCGCATACAGCACCAACGCAGCCACCACGCTGAGAACGATGGCGCCGGCCAGGGCCGCCACGGAAAACTGGATCGACTTGAATTTCATGGAAGCTCCGCACGCAAGAGGACATCTGCGCTGCTGTATCGGCAGCCACTATTGCGCCATGAGGCGAAGTGCGCGCAATTGACGGTGGATGTCGCAAATGGATCAGTGCGCGACGCAGTTGCAGAGGGCTTGTCGGTGGATGTGAATTTTTTCCTACAGGGCTGAGGAGTGTCTTCTGAAAACAGGTGCATCACGTCTGTTGTATCTGGCGTCGATACAATTACCCGCCTAGGATACGCGGCATGTTTTCAGGGAGCTTTTGAATGAACAAGACTTTGGTTGTAAGTGCACTGAGCGCGGCGCTGTTGCTGGCCGGTTGTCAGTCGGTCAACACCACCAGCGGCGGTGCCGTGGGCGTGGAGCGCAAGCAGTACATGTTCAGCATGCTGTCCTCGCAAGAGGTCGACCAGATGTATGCCCAGTCCTATCAGAAGACCGTTGGCGAAGCGTCCAGCAAAGGTGTGCTGGACAAGACCAGCAACGAAGCCAAACGGGTTCAGGCGATTGCCAACCGCTTGATCGCTCAGGCGCCGAACTTCCGTCCGGATGCCGCGCAGTGGCAGTGGGAAGTGAACCTGATCAAGAGTGACGAGCTCAACGCCAACTGCGGCCCTGGCGGCAAGATCATTTTCTACACCGGGCTGATCGACAGCCTGAAACTGACCGACGATGAAATCGCCGCGGTCATGGGTCATGAAATCGCCCACGCCCTGCGCGAGCACGGTCGTGAAGCAATGTCCAAGGCCTATGGCATCGAGATGGCCAAGCAGGGCGCCGGTGCGTTGCTCGGTCTGGGTCAGGACAGCCTGGCGCTGGCCGACACCGTGGCCAACTACGGGATGACGCTGCCCAACAGCCGTGCCAACGAAAACGAAGCCGACCTGATCGGCCTGGAACTGGCCGCTCGCGCCGGTTACAACCCGAACGCCGCGATCACCTTGTGGAACAAGATGAGCAAGGCGTCCGAAGGCGCGCCGCCAGAGTTCATGAGCACTCACCCGGCATCCTCCAGCCGGATCGCCTCGTTGCAGGCGGCCATTCCGAAGGTCATGCCGCTTTACGAAAAAGCGCCAAAGTCCTGAAGCAATGATCGCTCCCGCACTGAGTGTGGGAGCGATCTGCCGGATCAGACCCAGCCGCTGCTCTGCATCGCCTTGTACACCGCGACGATTGCCAGAATCATGAACGCCGAAGCCGCGAGGCGACGGATCAGGGTCAATGGCAATTTGTCTGCGGCAAAGTTACCCGCCAGAACCACCGGTACGTTGGCAATCAACATGCCGAGCGTGGTGCCGATGATCACCAGCCACAGTTCCGGGTATTGCGCGGCCAGCATCACGGTGGCGATCTGGGTTTTGTCGCCGATTTCCGCGAGGAAGAACGCGATCAGGGTGGTCAGGAATGGCCCGAACTTGCGTGCGGTGCTGGCTTCATCGTCGTCCATCTTGTCCGGCACCAGCGTCCACAGGGCGGTGGCGGTGAAGCTCGCGGCGAGAATCCAGTGCAGGACCGCATCGGAGAAGAAGCTGCCGAACCAGGCGCCTACCGCACCGGCTGCCGCGTGGTTGGCCAGGGTCGCAGCGACGATACCGGCAATGATCGGCCAGGGTTTGCGAAAGCGAGCGGCGAGAATCAGCGCGAGCAGTTGCGTCTTGTCGCCGATTTCGGCCAAGGCAACGATTGCGGTGGGAACGAGTAACGAGTCCAGCATCAGGATTTCCTAAGGGGCGGGTCGACACGGCTATGACACGTACAGCCTTCCCGCCCCGGGTAAGGTGTGCGTGTCATAGGTCTTGTCAAACCCTGCGATCCGTCTGCTGCGGACGCTTGGGTCGCATACGCCATGATCTGAGGATCAAGTATGTTGACGTATGCCGGACGAGCATGGCGCTCGTGGGAGACTACTCCCCTAGGACGGAGCGGATTCTGCCTAGGCAGAATCCATTCGGCAAGTGCTAATTTTCAGCCGCGCTTGGCCCGGTAAATCCGGAAACCATTGCCTTCGGCCTTGATCGCACACACGCCCAGATGCTCTTCGATCAGCGGCTGGTACTTCAGGAAGCTGTTCGCTACCAGGCGCAGTTCGCCGCCGTTTTTCAGATGTTTGGCTGCTTTTCGCAGCAAGTTTTCCGTGGCGAAATAGTCGGTATGTACGCCGACATGGAACGGCGGGTTGCTCAGAATTGCGTTCAATCCCATCGGTGCGGCGTCGATTCCGTCGCCGGTCAACACGTCGGCTTCCAGACCGTTGGCTGCCAGTGTCAGGCGACTGCTGGCGGCAGCGAAGGCGTCAACGTCCAGCAGAGTGACCTGATTGTGCGGGTAGCGACGTTTGACCGCCGCGCCAAGCACACCGGCACCGCAACCGAAGTCCAGCAGATGACCGCTCGGCAGTTTGTCCAGATGCTCCAGCAGCAGGGCGCTGCCGCGATCCAGTCGGCCATGGCTGAAGACGCCCGGCAGGCTGATGACTTTCAGCGGGCCTTCGGCCAGTGGCAGCTCATAAGTCTGCGCCAGGCTTTCCAGGGATTTGGCTTCTGGAGCGTTGGCCACAGTCACTTGCCACAACTGGCAATGACGCGCGCTGTCGAGCTTGCGCGGCTTGCCGAACGGGTTGAGCTGCTTGGACGCGCCTTCGATGCCGCTGCGCTTTTCCCCGACCAGAAACACTTCGCGCCCGGCCAGGCGTGAAGCCACGGCATTGAGGATGTAATCGGTCAAATCCTTGGACTTGGGCAGGAATACCACCGCGCTGTCGAACTCGCGCTCCGGCACGTTGACGCCGAAATGGCTGCGGCCTTCAAAGCGCGCATCGAGCGCCGCCTGATCGCCGGCATGCCAGCACCAGCCAAAGGCGTTGGGCAGGCGCCCGAGCAGATCGTCGGCGGGCAGACCGGCCAACAACAGCGAACCCTGGAATAACTCGACCTGACGAAGCAGTACTTCACTGCGCGGATCCATAACTGCTCCTGTGAAAAAAAGTGCCGCAGTTTATCAACTGACGACCCGCAGCGCCTTACCGCTGAAGAACGCCTGGGTGTTTTCGACCAATTGTCCCACGATCCGCTGCCGGGCTTCGCGGCTGCCCCAAGCGTTGTGCGGGGTGACGATCAGGCGCGGGATGTCGGCAGCCAGCAGTGGATTGCCATTAGTCGGTGGTTCGACGCTGAGCACATCGGTGGCCGCGCCGCCCAGATGACCGCTGCGCAAGGCATCGGCCAGGGCTTGTTCGTCGATCAGACCACCACGGGCGGTGTTGACCACGAAGGCACCGGGTTTCATGGACGCCAGTTCGCGGGCACCGATGAAGTGCCGGGTGTGTTCATTGAGCGGGCAGTGCAGGGTGAGGGCGTCGATCTGTGGCAGCAGTTCTTCCAGCGGCAGGCGATCCGGCCGGGCCGGGCGCCCCGGAATCTGTCCGAGCAGGACGCGCATGCCGAAGGCTTCGGCCAGACGCGCGACCGCGCCGCCGAGTTCGCCATGCCCGAGCAGGCCCAGGGTTTTTCCCTCCAGTTCGACGATCGGATAGTCCAGCAGGCAGAACTGTTTCGCCTGTTGCCAGCGTCCTTCACCGACGGCTTTTTGATAATCGGCCAGGCGCGTGGCGAGGTTGAGCAACAGCATGATCGTGTGTTGCGCCACCGACGGTGTGCCGTAACCCTGGCAGTTGCACACGGTGATGCCTTGGGCGCGAGCAGCGGCCAGATCGACGTTGTTGGTGCCGGTGGCCGTGATCAGGATCAGTTTCAGTTGAGGGTTGGCAGCCATGGCGGCGGCATCGATCAGGATCTTGTTGCTGATGGCCACGGTTGCGCCTTGCAGGCGTTCGGCAACCTGCGCAGGCAGTGTCTGGGCGAACAGTTGCAGGTCGCTGAAGCAGGCGCGCAACGGCTCGAGGTCAAGGTCGCCCAGATCCAGGGAAGGGTGATCGAGGAATACGGCGCGGTGGGCGTTCGTCATCAACTGTACCTGTTGTGCTTTGAAGGGAAGGCGTAATCTGCCGAGCCTACCAGATGAAACAAAACGTTACGCTTGGCCGAAAGGAGCCCCCATGTACTGGACCGAGTTCTTGACCGTTGCACTGATCCACCTGCTGGCCGTCGCCAGCCCCGGCCCGGACTTTGCCGTGGTGGTGCGCGAGAGCGTGACCCACGGTCGTCGCGCCGGTACCTGGACGGCACTGGGCGTGGGCACGGCGATTTTCCTGCACGTTGGTTATTCGCTGCTGGGCATCGGGCTGATCGTTTCCCAATCGATCGTGTTGTTCAACGCCCTGAAATGGGCCGCCGCCGCTTACCTGCTGTACATCGGCTTCAAGGCCTTGCGCGCGCAACCGGCACCGGCCGTGACCGACGATTTGCACAAGGAGGCTGGTGAACGCACCGCCCGTGGCGCCTTCACCTCAGGTTTCGTGACCA
This sequence comes from Pseudomonas sp. FW215-R2, assembly GCF_058789255.1. Lineage (NCBI taxonomy): Bacteria > Pseudomonadati > Pseudomonadota > Gammaproteobacteria > Pseudomonadales > Pseudomonadaceae > Pseudomonas > Pseudomonas sp. FW215-R2. The sequence continues at coordinate 63,869 of NZ_JBYTBO010000017.1, read as the reverse complement.
ATGGACTGAACCCGAAAGCCACGCTGTTCTTCCTGTCGCTGTTCACCGTGGTGATCAACCCGCACACGCCGCTGGCGGTACAGGCCGGTTACGGGCTTTACCTGGCTGCCGCGACCGCCACCTGGTTCTGCCTGGTGGCGATGTTGTTCAGCCAACAGCGCGTGCGCGCCGGTTTCGCCCGCATGGGCCACTGGTTCGACCGCACCATGGGTGCCGTGCTGATCGCCATCGGCGTGAAACTCGCGTTCACCGAGATGCATTGATCGAGCTGAGCTGATTCAGGGCGTTGAGGTACTCCCGGGGATTGTCCCCGAGCAAACGGCGAAACATCGCGCTGAACGCCCGCGCGCTGCCGTAACCCAGGTCCCGGGCCACGCTCTGCACGCTGTCCCCGGCGAGCAGGCGGGGCAGGGCTTCCATCAGGCGCAGTTGCTGGCGCCAGGCGTTGAAATTCATCTTCAGTTGTTGCTGGAACAGCCGCGCCAACGTGCGCGAGCTGGCGCCGACCTGCTGCGCCCAGTCCTCCAGGGTATTAGGATGATCTGGTGCGCGCAGTAGCGCCAGGCAAATGCTTTGCAGGCGTCGGTCGCCGGGCATCGGGATGTGCAGCGGCAGGTTTTCGAGGCCGGCCAGTTCTTCCAGCATCAATTGCTGGATCAGCGGGTTGTCGGCGTGGGGCGGGCCCTGCACCGCGCGCAGGATCAGTTCGCGCAGCAACGGCGTCACTGCCAGCACGCAACAGTGTTGCAGGCTGGCCGGCGACAGCTCGGGTGCGATGAACAATGAACGCATCTGCACATCGCCGGACATGAAAATCTCGTGGGCGACTTCCGGCGGAATCCACACCGCACGACTCGGTGGAAGCACCCAGGCACCTTGCGCCGTGACCACGCGCATCACCCCGTTCACGGCATAGAGCAATTGCGCCTCGCGGTGCAGGTGCAGCGGCTGGTGCGAGCCGTCCAGATAGTCCCGGGGATAGGCACTGACCGGTCCGTGTTCGAAATGGCTGATCAACATGTCGGATTCGATGACTTGGTTGGCAGGAATGCGCTTTCCGGCCAACTTAGCATGAGCGCTCACTACAACGTAAAGCGTGCCGTCATGAACCAGTCCAGAAACGTCATTCGCTACATCAACGCAGCCCATGTGATCGATCACATGTTCATGCTGATTTTCCCTGCCGCCGTGCTTGGTATGACCCAGGCCTTCGCCCTCGACTACGCCGCGTTGATCGGCTTGTCGCTGGGTGGCTTCATCGCGTTCGGCGCATGTTCGCTACCGGCTGGCTGGCTGGGCGATCACTGGAGCCGGCGGCGGATGATGCTGGTGTTTTTCTTTGGCATCGGTGCCTCGGCAATCTTCACTGGCCTCAGTAACAGCCCGACGATGCTGGTGCTCGGCCTGACCCTGATCGGCATTTTTGCCGCGATCTATCACCCGGTCGGCACGGCGATGCTGGTGGCCTACGCGCAGAATCGCGGGCGCGAGATCGGTATCAACGGCATGTGGGGCAACCTCGGCGTGGCGTTCTCGGCGCTGGTCACCGGGCTGTTGGTGGCGCAGTTCGGCTGGCGCTCGGCATTTCTGTTACCGGGTGCCGTGGCGATCGTGCTGGGGATCGGTTTTGCCTTGCAGGTGCGCGAGGAGCCGGTTCCCAAGCGCCCGCACACCGCGCTCAAGGGCGCCGGCGGCCAGCGTATTTCGATGGTCATGGTGTTTGGTGTGCTGGCGCTGGCCACGGCCACCGGCGGGGTGGTGTTCAACGCCACCACCATGACCTATCCGAAACTGTTCCAGGAGCGGTTGCATGACCTGTTCGCCTCACCGCAAACCCTTGGTGTGGTGGTCAGCCTGGCTTACGCCTTCGGTGCGATTGCGCAGTTGAGCATCGGTCGGGTGTTGCACCGCGTCAGCCTGAAGTGGCCGTTTATCGCGCTGACGTTGTGTCAGGCGCCGTTACTGTTCGCGCTGGCTTATGTCGAGGGCTGGGCGGTGATCGCCGTCGGGGCGGCGTTCATGTTCGTGGTGTTCGGCCAGGTGACGGTGAACGATTCGATGGTCGCCAACTTCGTCGCGCCGCAATGGCAGTCGCGGGTATTTGCCTTGCGTTACTGTTTATCGTTCGGTGCCAGTGCGACGGCGATTCCGCTGATTGCCTATGTCGAACCGCGCCATGGTTTTGTGGGGCTTTACCTGATTCTGGCCGGTTTTGGCGCTTTGACCTTCCTTGCGGCGGTGGTTTTCCCACGCACACCTTCCGAAGCGGCGGTAGGGCAAACGGCCTGATCGGTGACGAATACCGGCAAATGCTGGCGCAAAGCTAGCATTTGTACGGCTCTGCAAATCATTCCTTTGGCTGATTTGGCTGGCGTATAAGGGTTCTAGAGTACAAAACTCCAACGCCAACACCGTGCAGTCAGAAAAGGGATTCTTATGTTGCAGACTCGCGTTATTCCGCCCGCCGAAGGGGCCTACCAGTATCCACTGCTGATTAAACGGCTGCTGATGTCGGGCGCCCGTTACGAGAAAACCCGCGAGATCATCTACCGTGACCAGTTGCGCTACAGCTACCCGACGCTGATCGAACGCGTCGCGCGACTGGCCAACGTACTGACGGCGGCCGGCGTGAAGGCCGGCGATACCGTGGCGGTGATGGACTGGGACAGCCATCGCTACCTGGAGTGCATGTTTGCCATTCCGATGATCGGCGCGGTGATCCACACCATCAACGTGCGCCTGTCGCCGGAACAGATTCTCTACACCATGAATCACGCCGAGGACCGCTTTGTGCTGGTCAACAGCGAGTTCGTCGGGCTGTACCAGGCCATCGCGCCGCACCTGACGACGGTGGAGAAAACCCTGCTGCTGACCGATCTGCCGGAAAAAACCGCGGATCTGCCGAATCTGGTCGGCGAGTACGAACAGTTGCTGGCGGCCGCGAGCCCGCAGTACGACTTCCAGGACTTCGACGAAAACTCGGTCGCCACCACGTTCTACACCACGGGCACCACCGGCAATCCGAAAGGCGTGTACTTCACCCATCGGCAACTGGTGCTGCACACCATGGGCGTGTCGACCATCATGGGCGCCATCGACAGCGTGCGGCTGTTGGGCACCAACGACGTGTACATGCCGATCACCCCGATGTTCCATGTGCATGCCTGGGGCCTGCCTTACGTGGCGACCATGCTCGGGCTCAAGCAGGTTTACCCGGGGCGTTACGACCCGGAATTCCTCGTCGAGTTGTGGCGCAAGGAGAAGGTCACCTTCTCCCATTGCGTGCCGACCATCCTGCAAATGCTGCTCAACGCCAAAGGCGCGCAAGGCACTGATTTCGGCGGCTGGAAAATCGTCATCGGCGGCAGCGCGCTCAATCGCACGCTGTACGAAACGGCCAAGAGCAAGGGCATTCAACTGACGGCCGCCTACGGCATGTCGGAAACCGGGCCATTGGTCTCGTGCGCGCATCTGAACGACGAGCTGATGGCGGGCACCGAAGACGAACGCACCACCTACCGGATCAAGGCCGGCGTGCCGGGGCCGTTGGTCGAAGCGGCCATCGTCGACGGCGACGGCAACGTCCTGCCGGCCGATGGCGAAACCCAGGGCGAACTGGTGCTGCGCGCACCGTGGCTGACCGAAGGCTATTTCAACGAACCGCAGAAGGGCGCCGAGCTGTGGGCCGGCGGCTGGCTGCACACCGGGGACGTCGCCACGCTCGACAGCATGGGTGTGATCGACATCCGCGACCGGATCAAGGACGTGATCAAGACCGGTGGAGAATGGATTTCCTCGCTGGACCTCGAAGACCTGATCAGTCGCCACGTCGCGGTACGTGAAGTAGCAGTGGTGGGCATCGCCGATCCGCAGTGGGGCGAGCGCCCGTTTGCCTTGCTGGTGATCCGCGAAGGGCACGCCATCGGGGCCCGTGAGCTCAAGGAACACCTCAAGCCGTTCGTGGAACTGGGGCACCTGAGCAAGTGGGCGATTCCGAGTCAGATCGCCCTTGTTACTGAAATTCCCAAGACCAGTGTCGGCAAGCTCGACAAGAAGCGCATCCGCCTCGACATCACCGAATGGCAGGCCAATAACAGCACCTTCCTCTCGACGCTCTGAGTGTCCCCTGGCGCGCCGAAAACGGCGCGCCAGACCCACCAAGCAAGCGCTTGGCTTGTTAAATCCGAATTTTCAGCCATCCTTGCCGTGCCGACATGTGTCGGACTGGCGAAAGGACTGTTCCAGAGTGGCCGGCAGCTGCAAATCACACTTTAGAGGGATCAAGCAGTACCACCTGCTGGCTATAGTCCGCTCAAGGATTTTTAAGAACGGGGCACACGCACACACGGGGCGATGCAACATTGAAGTGATTTCGGGAGGCCTCTGGCGCCCGGTCCTTCAGGCGTTTTTAAAAGTACTCACTGCCATAACAATAATGCACATGGAGTAGCGTCGATGACCTCAGTAAACCAGTTCTGGCGCCGGGCGAAACTGCCTCTGGCGGTCAGTCTTGCCTCCACGCTCGCCGGGCCCGCATTCGGCGTCAGCTTCAACGTCGGTGAAATCGAAGGCCAGTTCGACTCCTCGCTCTCCCTGGGCATGAGTATTTCGACCCAGCAGCCGAACAAGGATCTTATTGGTGTCAACAACGGCGGCCGGGGCCTGTCCCAGACCTCCGACGACGGTCACTTGAACTTCAAGAGCGGTCAAGCCTTCTCGAAGATCTTCAAGGGCATCCACGACCTCGAATTGAAATATGGCGACACCGGTGTCTTCGTCCGGGGCAAATACTGGTACGACTTCGCGCTGCAGAACCAGGATCTGGAATACAAGGACGTCAGCAACCATAACCGCGACGTGGCAGCCCGTTCTTCGGGTGGCCAGATCCTCGATGCCTTCGTTTACCACAACTACTCCATTGCCGATGAGCCGGGTTCGGTGCGTCTGGGCAAGCAGGTGGTGAACTGGGGTGAAAGTACCTTCATCGGTGGCGGCATCAACTCGATCAACCCGATCGACGTTTCCGCCTTCCGCCGTCCGGGCGCCGAGATCAAGGAAGGCCTGATCCCGGTCAACATGTTCTACCTGTCCCAGAGCATCACCGAAAACCTGTCGGCCGAAGGTTTCTACCAGATCGACTGGCAGAAGACCGTGACCGACAACTGCGGCACGTTCTTCTCCCAGCCTGACATCGTCACCACAGGTTGCGACGACAACCTGCGCGTGCTGAACAAGCGCTCGACCATTCCGGGTGTTGCCCTCGGCCCGCTGGCAGCCGCCAATGTCGACGTCAACGAAGAAGGCGTGCTGGTGCGTCGCTCCCCGAACCGCAATGCGCGGGACAGCGGGCAGTGGGGCGTGTCCGCCAAGTACATGTTCGATCCGCTGGCCACCGAGTTCGGTGCCTACTTCATGAACTATCACAGCCGTGCGCCGATCTTCAGCGCAACCGGTGCGCCACAGTCGATCTATAACGGCGTCAAGGCGCTTCCTGGCCCGTTCCAGGCATTGGGCCCTCTGGTGGTGGCGGGTAACTCCGAGTATTTCATCGAGTATCCAGAGGACATTCGTCTCTACGGTCTGAGTTTCTCCACCACCCTGCCTACCGGCACGGCGTGGAGTGGTGAGATCAGCTACCGGCCGAACGCGCCGGTGCAACTGAACTCCACCGACATCCTGTTCGCCGGTGTGCGTCCGCTGGGCGGCGCGCTGACCAACGCCTCGATCCTCAATGGCGTTCCAGGCCAGGACCTGCACGGTTACAACCGCAAGGAAATCACTCAGCTCCAGACCACCCTGACGCACTTCTTCGATCAGGTGATGGGCGCCAACCGTCTGACCCTGGTGGGTGAAGTCGGTGTGACTCACGTCGGCGGGCTCGAGAGCAAGTCCGAGGCCCGTTATGGCCGCGATCCGGTCTTCGGTCCGGGTGAGCTGCCGGCGACCGGCGGCCTGGATACCTGCTCGCAGATCCTCAATACCTCGACCATCAACGGTGCCGGCCCTGGCGCTTCGACCAGCAACCGCTCCAGCAATTGCGACAACAACGGCTTCACCACCGCCACTTCCTGGGGCTATCGCGCTCGTGCCATCTGGGATTACAGCGACGTGTTCGCCGGCGTGAACCTGAAGCCGAACGTGGCCTGGTCCCACGACGTCAAGGGTTACTCCCCAGGCCCTGGCGGCAACTTCGAGGAAGGCCGCAAGGCCATCAGCCTCGGGCTTGATGCCGAATACCAGAACACCTACACCGCAAGCCTGGCCTACACCAACTTCTTTGGTGGCGAATACAGCACGGTGGATGATCGCGATTTCGTTGCCCTCAGTGTTGGCGTGAACTTCTAAGCACAGTTTTTTCAGGACGAACAACCATATGAAAATAACAAAGAGTCTGTTCCACGCCGGTGTTCTGGGGCTTTCGCTGCTGGCGACCAGCGTGATGGCGGCGGTCCCTGCCGCCGAGGCCGACAAATTGGGCAAGAGCCTGACCCCGATGGGTGCCGAGATGGCGGGCAACGCCGACGGTTCGATCCCGGCCTGGAAACCGCTGGCGAAAAATGCTGGCACCGTCGACAGCAAAGGCTTCCTGTCCGATCCGTACGCCAGTGAAAAACCGCTGTTCACCATCACCGCGCAGAACGTCGACCAGTACAAGGACAAGCTTGCGCCGGGCCAGTACGCGATGTTCAAGCGTTACCCGGACACGTTCAAGATGCCGGTTTACCCGTCCCATCGCGGTGCCACCGTGCCGGATGACGTGTTCGCCGCCATCAGGAAAAACGCCACGACCACCACGCTGGTGGCTGGTGGCAACGGTCTGGAAAACTTCCAGACCGCCGTGCCGTTCCCGATCCCGAAAGACGGTCTGGAAGTCATCTGGAACCACATCACTCGCTATCGCGGTGGCAGCGTGACCCGTCTGGTGACCCAGGCGACGCCGCAGACCAACGGCTCGTTCAGCCTGGTGTATTTCCAGGACCAGTTCGTGTTCCGCGACAAGATGAAGGATTACGATCCGGCCAACCCGGGCAACGTGCTGTTCTACTTCAAGCAGAAAGTGACCGCGCCGGCTCGTCTGGCAGGTACCGTGCTGCTGGTGCACGAGACCCTCGACCAGGTGAAAGAGCCGCGCAAGGCCTGGGTTTATGCAACCGGCCAGCGTCGCGTACGTCAGGCACCACAAGTGTCCTATGACGGTCCGGGCACGGCGGCGGACGGTCTGCGTACCTCCGACAACCTGGACATGTACAACGGTGCACCGGATCGTTATGACTGGAAGCTTGAAGGCAAGAAAGAGATGTACATTGCCAACAACAGCTACAAGATCGATTCGCCAACACTCAAGTACACCGACATCATCAAGGCCGGTCATATCAATCAGGACCTGGCTCGTTACGAGCTGCGTCGCGTCTGGCACGTGGTGGCAACCTTGAAACCGGGTCAGCGTCACATCTATGCCAAACGTGACTTCTTCATCGATGAAGATACTTGGCAAGCAGCCGTCATCGACCATTACGACGGTCGCGGTCAGCTGTGGCGTGTCGCCGAGGCCCATGCCGAGGACTACTACGACAAGCAAGTGCCGTGGTACGCGCTGGAAACCCTGTATGACCTGCAATCGGGTCGCTACCTGGCGCTGGGCATGAAGAACGAAGAGAAATCAGCGTATGACTTCGGCTTCTCTGCCAGTAAAAGTGAATTCCAGCCGGGCAACCTGGGCCAGGACGGTATCCGCTAAGCTGTAACCCGAGGCCGCATCCTCGAAAAAACGCCCCGACTGGTTCGGGGCGTTTTTTTTGCGTCGTGATTTTGTAGCCATTTGTAGCAACAACTTCATATGTACGCCGTTTAAGGCTAGTCTGCGGACATCTGCTACGCCGCCAACAGCCATTCAAACAAGAGCCGGCCATGACTGATCTGTCCCCACTTCCGGGTCCCGCAAGCGTTGCCGTCGCGGCATTGGACGGACGTTTTTTCCGTCCTCCGCTGCCTGACGGATACGTATTGCGACCCCGCCTCTGCGAGCGCCTGCAAGCCGGGCTCGGTGGACGTCTGTTGCTGGTCTGCGCCCCGGCCGGGTTCGGCAAAAGCTCGCTGGCCGTGGAGTTCTGTCAAAGCCTGCCGGGACATTGGCAAAGCCTGTGGCTGGGACTGAGCGCCCGGGACAGTGACCCGGGGCGCTTTCTCGAGCGCTTGCTCGAAGGCTTGCAGGACTACTTCCCGGAACTCGGCAGCCGCGCACTCGGTCTGTTGAAAATGCGTCAGCGTCATCAGCCGTTCGCCTTTGAAGAATGGCTCGACGGCCTGCTCGATGAGCTGGCCCTGCACCTGCAACCGACCTCGCCCCTGTTGCTGGTGCTGGACGATTACCACCTCGCCCAAGGGCCGGTACTCGACCGTTGTCTGCAATTCTTCCTCAATCATTTGCCCGATGGCCTGCTGGTCATGGTTACCAGCCGTCAGCGACCGGACTGGCATCTCGCCCGTCTGCGCCTGTCGCGACAGTTGCTGGAACTGCATGAACAGGATCTGCGCCTGACCCACGACGAAGCCCTGGCGTTGCTCGACCGTCACAGTAGCTCGCTGCGCGGCGAGGCCCTGGAAAACCTGATCCAGCGCAGCGAAGGCTGGGTGGCCGGGCTGCGCTTCTGGTTGCTGGCGGTGTCCGAGGCCGGGAGTGACGCAGCGTTGCCGCAGGCCTTGAACAGCGGGGAAGGGCTGATCCGTGATTACCTGCTGGAAGAAGTCATCGACTGCCTGCCGGCCGAGGTGCAGGCGTTTCTCTACGACACCGCACCGCAGGAACGCTTTTGCAGCGAGTTATGCGACGCGGTGCGCGAATCCCACGACAGTGCCGAGATTCTGCGCTTCCTGCTGGCGCATCAGGTGTTTCTGGTGCCGCTGGATGAACACGGGCACTGGTATCGCTATCACCATCTGTTTTCCGATCTGTTGCGCAGCAGGCCGATCGCCCGGGCGATCGTCCCCGCGGCAACACTGCACCTGCGCGCCTGTCGCTGGTTCAATGCCCAGGGGCTGCTGGATGAGGCCGTGGAGCAGGCGTTGCGGGCAGGGCATCTGGACGTGGCGGCGAATCTGGTGCAGAACCTGTCCGAGGAACAACTGCTCGCCGAGCAGAACGTCGGCATGTTGCTGCGCTGGAAGATGGACTTGCCTGACAGTCTGCTGATCAGCACGCCACGCCTGATCGTGTTGTACAGCTGGGCGCTGGGGCTGGCGTGTCAGCTCGACGCGGCCGAAGAACTCGCCAGTCACCTGAGCCGGTTTCTGCCGGCGCCGTCGGCCACCGCACAGAAATCCATGCTTGCCCAATGGCTGGCGCTCAAGGGCATCATCGCCCGTGGCCGAGGGCATCGCGAGCAGACCATCGAGTATTGCAGCGAAGCGCTGGAAAGCCTGCCGGCCAAACGCTACGGCCAGCGCCTGATGTGTTTGTCGACCTTGTCCAACCTGGCGATTGCCGACGGCGATCTGTGGCGCGCCCGAGGCTTGAACCGCGAATCCCTGGAGCTGGCGCAGCGGGTCGGCAATCCACTGTTCGAAGCGCTGGCCCACTACGACCGTGCCCGGGTATTGCAGGCGCGGGGGGAGATCGTGCGCTCGCTCGATGAAGTGCATCAGGGCCTCGAGCGTCTGCGCGGATTGTCGGCGCAGCGTTTGTATGCCGTGCGTGCGCGATTGACGCTGTATGAGGGGTTTCTGTTGGCCATGCGCTTGCAGCCCGACGCGGCGCGAGTGCGATTGCAGGCCGGCCTGAGTGAAGCGCGCGCCTGTCGTGATATCAGCGTGTTGATTGGTCACTGTGTGATTGCCCGGCTCGACGGCAGCCGCGGTGATTACGCCCGGGCTTTTGCCGAACTGGCCGAAGCCGAGCGTCTGATGCACATCTGGGATGTTCCGCCGATCTACTACCTGGCGATGATCACGCTGGTCAAATGCGAGCTGTGGCTGGCGCAGGGGCGGATTGACCTGGCCGAGGCGTGGCTGGCGCGTCTGGGGCAGACCTACACCGGCGAACGCGCCGCGGCACCACCGGAGTTTCACCCGCAGTTGCCGTTGCATGTCGAATTGCAGCAGGCGCTGCTGGATGTCATTCAGGGGCAACCGATGCTGGCCGAAGGCCGGTTGAATGTACTGTTGGAAAACGGCCAGCAGACCGGGCGCCAGTTGTTGAGTGTGATGGCGTTGACGCAGAAGGTGGCGCTGCTGCTGGTGAACAATCGCGAACCCGAGGCCCGCAAAGCGTTGGCACAGGCAATGGAAGCAGCCAGTGGCGGGGTGTTGCAGCCATTCGAGTGCCTGGTCAAAGACCACGCCGATTGGTTGCGCGGGCAACTGTCGCTGAACGCACCGGGTCTTGTAGGTCAGCAACTGCTGGAGCACTTCCCGCCGCCAGCGTTGCGCACGGTGCAGGATTCTCCGATTACTGAACAGTTGAGCAGTCGCGAACTGGCAGTCCTGCGTCTGATTGCCCAAGGATGCTCGAATCAGGAAATCAGCGAACAACTGTTCATTTCGCTGCATACCGTGAAAACCCACGCCAGTCATATCAACAGCAAACTGGGGGTTGAGCGGCGCACACAGGCAGTGGCGAGGGCCAAGGAGCTCGGGGTTCTGAGCTAGGTCTTTGGCTCGATCGACGCCAACAAAAACGCCCCGAATCATCGGGGCGTTTTTTTGGCATCCGACCTGTGAAAACAGGTCGGGTGTCGGGTTGTATCAGGCCACCAGATCGGTGGCGCTGAAGCTGTTTACACCCACCAGCTGGATTTCGAAGTCCGCACCGGCGTTGCCGCTGACGTTGCCCGAAAGCACGTGGTCGACGAAGCGCAGTTGGCCGGCGCCAGTGAAGTCGCCCGCACCGATGAAGGTGAAGCCATTGAAGCCGGCGGTCAGCAGGTTGGCGTCAAACTTCGTCAGGTCGATCTTGTCGCCTTGCGCACTGTTGAAGTCGGTAATGACATCGCGGTTGCTGCCGGTACCCATTTCGTTGACGCCACCGAAAACAAACGTGTCCGCGCCTGCGCCACCGGTGAGCGTGTCCGCCCCGGCTCCGCCATTGAGGACGTTGTTGTCGGCGTTGCCGATCAGGGTGTTGTTCAGGCTGTTGCCGGTCAGCGCGAACTTGCCGCTGCCCAGCAACGTGGCGTTTTCGACATTCACCAGGTTACTGATGCTCAGATCGACAAGGCTCGATTGCGGTGTGGCGGCGTAGGTGATCAACAGGGTGTCGTTACCTTCGTTGGCCTGTTCCTGAATCAGGGCCAGTTCGCCGGACTGATCGAGGCCGTAGGTGTCGTTGCCCTTGCCGCCGATCATGGTGTCCAGGCCTGCGCCACCGGACAGCTGGTTGTTGCCGTCGTTGCCGATCAACACGTTGTTCAGTGCGTTGCCCAGGGCAAAGATGTCAGCAGTGCCAGTGAGGGTCAGATTTTCCAGGTTGTTGCCCAGGACATAGTTGATCGAGGACATCACTGTGTCGATCTCGTTTGCCAGGGTGCTGGTTTCGCTGACCACGTCGCCGACGTTGTCGACGATGTAGGTGTCATTGCCGGCACCGCCCGCCATGAAGTCTGCCCCGGCGCCACCATCGATAATGTTGCTGTCGGCGTTGCCGATGAGGGTGTTGTTCAGGCTGTTGCCGGTCAGCGTGAAGTTGCCGCTGCCCATCAGGGTGACGTTCTCGACGTTGTGCAGGTTGCTGAGGCTCAGGTCGACGACGTTGGTCTGTGCCGTGGCGGCGTAGGTGATCAACAGGGTGTCAGTACCTTCGTTGGCCAGCTCCTGAATCAGGGCCAGTTCACCGGCCTGATCGAGACCGTAGGTGTCATTGCCCTTGCCACCGATCATGGTGTCGAGACCGGCGCCACCGGACAATTGGTTATTACCGTCGTTGCCGATCAGCACGTTATCCAGCGAGTTACCCAAGGCAAAGATGTCGGCAGCGCCAGTGAGGGTCAGGTTTTCGAGGTTGGCGCCCAGGACATAGCTGACCGAAGCCCGTACGGTATCGATTTCACCGACTACCGTACTGGTTTCGCTGACCACGTCGCCGGCATTGTCGACGATGTACGTGTCGTTACCCGCGCCGCCGATCATGATGTCTGCGCCGGTACCACCGTCGAGAACGTTGTCGCCGCTGTTGCCGATCAAGGTGTTGTTCAGAGCATTGCCGGTACCGTTGAGGTTGTCGGTGCCGGTGAGGGTGAGGTTTTCAACGTTGTTGCCCAGGGTGTAACTGATCGAGGCTTGAACAGTGTCGATTTCGTTCGCCAGGGTGCTGGTTTCGCTGACCACGTCGCCGACATTGTCGACAATGTAGATGTCATTGCCGGCGCCGCCCGCCATGAAGTCCGCACCGGCGCCACCGTCGATGTAGTTGCTGTCAGCGTTGCCGATCAGGGTGTTGTTCAGGGCGTTGCCGTTCAAGCGGAAACTACCGCTGCCCAGCAGGGTGGCGTTCTCGACGTTGCGCAAGTTGCTGAGGTTCAGGTCGACGACATTGGTCTGCAGAGTCGATGCGTAGGTGATCAGCAGCGTGTCGTTGCCTTCGCCGGCCTGTTCCTGGATCAGGGCCAGCTCACCGGCCTGGTCGAGACCGTAGGTGTCATTGCCTTTGCCGCCGATCATGGTGTCCAGACCTGCGCCACCCGAAAGCTGGTTGTTGCCGTCGTTGCCGATCAGCACGTTATCCAGCGCGTTGCCCAGAGCAAATGTATCGCCTGTGCCGGTCAGGGTCAGGTTCTCGAGGTTGGCGCCCAGAACGTAGTTGATCGAGGCCTGCACGGTGTCGATTTCGTTCGCCAGGGTGCTGGTTTCGCTGACCACGTCGCCGACGTTGTCGACGATGTAGGTGTCATTGCCGGTGCCGCCGGCCATGAAGTCCGCGCCGACACCGCCGTCGAGAATGTTATTGCCACTGTTGCCGTTCAACACGTTGTTCAGGGCGTTGCCTGTCGCGTTGATGTTGTCAGTGCCCACCAGCGTAAGGTTTTCGACGTTGTTGCCCAGGGTGTAATTGATGTAGGAGTAAACCAGGTCGATTTCCGTCGCCGAGGTGCCCTCTTCGATAACCACGTCACCGACGTTGTCGACTACATAGGTGTCATTGCCTGCGCCGCCATTGAGGGTGTCCGCGCCAGCTCCGCCGTTGAGAATGTTGTTGTCGGCATTACCGATCAGAACGTTGTTCAGGCTGTTGCCGACCACTGCGAAATTACCGCTGCCCAGCAGTGTCACGTTTTCCACGTTCTGCAGGTTGCTGATGCTCAGATCGACAATCTGCGAGGTGGCGGCATAGGTCAGAAGCAGGGTGTCGGTGCCTTCGTTGGCCAGTTCCTGGATCAGGGCCAGTTCGCCGGACTGATCGAGGCCATAGGTGTCGTTACCCTTGCCACCGATCATGGTGTCCAGACCTGCGCCACCGGACAGCTGGTTGTTGCCGTCGTTGCCGATCAGCACGTTGTTCTGTGCGTTACCCAGGGCAAAGATGTCAGCAGTGCCAGTGAGGGTCAGATTTTCGACGTTGGCGCCCAAGGCGAAATTGACCGAGGACAATACGGTGTCGATCTCGCTCGCCAGGGTACTGGTTTCGCTGACCACGTCGCCGATATTGTCGACGATGTAGGTGTCATTGCCGGCTCCGCCCGCCATGAAGTCCGCCCCGGCGCCACCATCGATAATGTTGCTGTCGGCGTTGCCGATGAGGGTGTTGTTCAGGCTGTTGCCGGTCAGCGTGAAGTTGCCGCTGCCCAGCAGAGTGACGTTCTCGATGTTGCGCAGGTTACTGAGGTTCAGGTCGACGGTGCTGGTCTGCGGTGTGGCGGAATAGGTCAGTTGAAGGGTGTCGATGCCCTCGTTTGCCAGTTCCTGAACCAATGCCAGTTCCCCGGCCTGATCCAGTGCGTAGGTGTCATTGCCCTTGCCACCGATCATGGTGTCGAGACCGGCGCCACCGGCGAGCTGGTTGTTGCCGTCGTTGCCGATCAGCACGTTGTCCTGCGAGTTGCCCAAGGCAAAGATGTCGGCAGTGCCGGTGAGGGTCAGGTTCTCGAGGTTGGCGCCCAGAACGAAGCTGACCGAAGCCCGTACGGTATCGATTTCACCGACTACGGTACTGGTTTCGCTGACCACGTCACCGGCATTGTCGACGATGTAGGTGTCATTGCCCGCGCCGCCGATCATGATGTCCGCGCCGGCGCCACCGTTGAGCACGTTGTCGCCGCTGTTGCCGATCAAGGTGTTGTTCAGGGCATTGCCGGTACCATTGAGATTGTCGGTGCCGGTGAGGGTGAGGTTCTCAACGTTGTTGCCCAGGGTGTAACTGATCGAGGCTTGAACAGTGTCGATTTCGCTCGCCAGGGTGCTGGTTTCGCTGACCACGTCGCCGACATTGTCGACGATGTAAATGTCATTGCCAGCGCCACCCACCATGACATCCGCACCGGCGCCGCCGTCGATGTAGTTGCTGTCGGCGTTGCCGATCAGGGTGTTGTTCAGGGCGTTGCCGTTCAAACGGAAGTTACCGCTGCCCAGCAGGGTGGCGTTCTCGACGTTGAGCAGGTTGCTGAGGTTCAGGTCGACGACGTTGGTCTGCAGGGTCGATGCGTAGGTGATCAGCAGGGTGTCGTTACCTTCGCCGGCCTGCTCCTGGATCAGGGCCAGCTCACCGGCCTGATCGAGACCGTAGGTGTCATTGCCTTTGCCGCCGATCATGGTGTCCAGACCTGCGCCACCAGAGAGCTGGTTGTTGCCGTCGTTGCCGATCAGCACGTTGTTCAGCGCGTTGCCCAGAGCAAACGTATCGCCTGTACCGGTGAGGGTCAGATTCTCGATGTTGGCGCCCAGTGCGAAGCTGACCGAGGCCAGCACGTTGTCGATTTCACCGACGACCGCACTGGTTTCGCTGACCACGTCACCGGCATTGTCGACGATGTAGGTGTCGTTGCCCGCGCCGCCGGCCATGAAGTCCGCGCCGGCACCGCCATCAATGAAGTTGCTGCCACTGTTGCCGACCAGCACGTTGTTCAGCGCATTGCCGGTGGCAGTCAGATTGTCGGTGCCCACCAGCGTAAGGTTTTCGACGTTGTTGCCCAAGGTGTAGCTGATGGAGGAAATGACGGTATCGATTCCCGAGCCGAAGTTCGCGAGCTCAACCACAGTATCGCCGGCGTTATCGACGTAGTAGGTGTCGTTACCGTCACCCCCGGTCATGGAGTCTGCACCTGCCATGCCGTTGAGGGTGTTGTTCAGTGCGTTGCCGATGAGGACGTCATCGAATGCCGAGCCGATGGCATTCTCGATTTTTGCGCCATAGGCAATCGCCAGGCCGTCATTGATCGCAGCCTGGGTGTTCAGGTCAGTGAAGGCCTTGCCGATCTGGCTGTAGGCACCTTCATTCAGGTTGATCTTCACGGCGGCAAGTTGATTGCTGCCATCAATGGTGTCGTTACCGCCGGCATCCCAGATGGTTTCAAAAATCGACTGGTCAGGGGCCCACTTGTAGACGTTGTCGCCGGTCTGCCACATCGTGTTGACGCCATACAGGCTCTGAATCGCGAGGATGTCGAGAACCATCGGTGTCGTCGGTTGGTACGAGTAATTGCTGCTGTAACTCATCACCGTGAAGTGAACGTCGTCCAGTGACGGATCCAGCAGTGTCTTGTTGGTCGAGCTGACGTCGAACGGATGCTTGAGCCCCAGTGCGTGACCGATCTCATGGATGAAGGTCATGACATCATAAGACCCCTTCAGCGGGGTGGCTTCGCCCGTCTGCGGGCCAATCCAGACATCGCCACCGGCCGGGGTGTTGGCAGGGAAATAAGCCCAGGCAGCGGTCTTGTTGTCCATCAGCCGATAGCCGCCGAAGCGCAGGTCACCCACGTTGGTCAGCGTGTCTGTGGTCAGGCTGAAATTGAGATTGGTGACGGCTGCCCAAGTCCCCAGTGAGTAGTTCACTGCCGCCTTCTGACCCGGAGTGAGCTCGTACAGCGCGTTGTATTCGTTGTCGGGGCTGTAGTCAGTGACGAAGTACGAGGTGCCAGGAGCCATGAAGCTATAGCTCAAACTGGTTCCACCTTTGCCCCAGTTGGACCCCAGCCAGTAACTGCCGGCAATGAGGCTGTCGACAGTGGCATTGCCGGTCAGAAAAGCGGGGAAGGTGAAGGAGTAAGTCTTGGGCGTAGGCATGCGGGGATTTCCTGAGTGCGCTGCGGCCCTTCCTGAATGCGACCGCTACAAAAAATGCGATTTTGCACCAGAAACAGGAAGTTTGACATCATTAAGCCATCATTTTTCTGATCGCTGGCGTCAAATAACTGACCGGGCGATCTGTATCGGCCTGTGCAGTAGAATTCTGAAACCAACCTCACTACCGTTCGTCCAGGAATTCCCATGAGTGCGCCCAATTCCATGCTGATTCGCGAAACCTTTCCCGTCGGCCCGCTGCAATGCAACTGCACGATCATCGGTGATCCGGTCACGAAAAAAGCCATTGTCGTCGACCCGGGCGGCAATCCCGATCTGATCATGGCGCGCCTTGATGCGCTGGGTCTGAAAGTGGTGAGCATCATCCACACCCATGCGCACCTCGATCACTTTCTGGCCTCCGGTCAGATGAAAGAGAAAACCGGCGCAACCCTGCACTTGCATAAGGAAGATCAGTTCCTGTGGGACAACCTCGAGATGCAATGCCAGATGTTCGGCGTGCCTTACACCCCGGTGCCGTCACCGGATCGCTGGCTGAGCGACGACGAAGAGCTGGCCTGCGGCTGCGGCGTGGCGCTGCACACACCGGGGCATACGCCCGGTTCCATGAGCTTTTGGTTTTCCGAGGCTAAGCTGTTGATTGCCGGCGACACGTTGTTCCGGCGCGGAGTAGGGCGCACGGATTTGTGGGGCGGCGATCAGGCGACCATCGTGCGATCGATCAAGCAGCGGCTATATACATTGGACGAGGACGCGATCGTTGTGGCTGGACATGGCCCGGACACGCGTCTGGGGGATGAAATGCGGGAAAATCCGTTCGTGCGCGCCTAAACATTTTGTCACGAGTGCGCGGTGGAATTTTTGTGCATTGTCATGATCCAACGCCCGCAATGGTCCATTGCCAAACGGCCGTTGCACCACAGAATGCAAAAAAGTAGGAGCTCTCCATGTTCACCACGCGTCGTTTGATTATTGTCGCTACTGCCGTCGCCGTGCTGTCCGGCTGCGCCTCGCCCAACCCGTATGACAATCAGGGCCAGGCCGACGGCGGCTCCCAGGGCATGAGCAAAACCGCCAAGTACGGTGGCCTCGGCGCACTGGCCGGCGCGTTGGCCGGTGCTGCGATCGACCACAACAACCGCGGCAAGGGCGCCTTGATCGGCGCCGCCGTCGTCGGTGCTTCGGCAGCCGGTTACGGTTACTACGCCGACCAGCAAGAGAAGAAACTGCGCGCCAGTATGGCCAACACCGGTGTCGAGGTGCAGCGTCAGGGCGATCAGATCAAACTGATCATGCCGGGCAACATCACCTTCGCCACCGATTCGGCGAATATCGCCCCAAGCTTCTACCAGCCGCTGAACAACCTGGCCGGCTCGCTCAAGGAGTTCAGCCAGAACCAGATCGAGATCGTCGGCTACACCGACAGCACCGGCAGCCGTCAGCACAACATGGACCTGTCCCAGCGTCGTGCGCAGAGCGTGGCGACCTACCTGACCTCGCAAGGCGTCAGTGGTGCCAACCTGTCGGCCCGCGGTGCCGGCCCGGATAATCCGATTGCCAGCAACGGTGACGTCAACGGCCGGGCGCAGAACCGCCGCGTTGAAGTCAACCTGAAGGCGATCCCGGGCCAGCAGTACGGTGGTCAGCAGCAACAGCAGCCGGGTACGGTTCAGCAGTATCCGTAACCGTCAGGCACAAAAAAGCCCCCGGACAAGTGATTGTCCGGGGGCTTTTTATTTGCGCTGAAGACTGATTACTTCTTCAGGCCGTAATGCTCATCGAGCATGCCCGGCGAGTTCGGAGTCTTCGGCGCGTAGTCGCGCGGCGGCTCCTGATTGCGCGGTGGCGTCAGGCGTTCGCGTGGGGCCTGCGCAGCCTCTGCGTGCAGAGAGGCGAGCAGACGTTGACGGGTCTGTTCGTCCAGGGCCAGGCGATTGGCGCCCTCGGCGAGGTGATCCTGCACTTCCTGATAGCTCTGGGTCAGCTTCTTGACCAGATTGGCGGTGCTGTTGAAGTGGGTCACCACTTCGTTCTGATAACTGTCGAAGCGTTCCTGAATGTCGTCCAGTTGACGCTGTGTGCGGCTGGGCGCGGCGTTCGGCGCAACGCGTGCGATCAGGAAACCAATGGCGACACCCACAACCAGGGCAAGAGTCGGTAACAACCAAACTAAGAGCGAGTGTTCCACGAGTCCTTCCTCTATAAACGGCTTTGCTTTACGTTAACGGCTCGAACCTGCGCTGTATACCGCGATTCACTCGCAATAGATTGGCACAGACAATTTGCTAGACGAGTCGACCCGATTCGAGGTCACGGAGTTCCTTCCTTGCTGATGCGTGAAACCCCTGTAGTGATTGATGGCCCGGTGGGTCAACTTGAAAGTCTGTACCTGGACAACGAGCAGCCGCGCGGCATCGCGCTGATCTGCCATCCCAACCCGGTGCAGGGCGGCACCATGCTCAACAAGGTCGTCTCGACCCTGCAGCGCACCGCGCGCGATGCCGGTCTGATCACCTTGCGCTTCAACTATCGTGGCGTCGGTGCCAGTGAAGGTTCCCATGACATGGGCAGCGGTGAAGTCGATGACGCCCAGGCAGCCGCTGCCTGGTTGCTGGAAAAACACCCGGATCTGCCGCTGACCCTGTTCGGTTTCTCCTTCGGCGGATTTGTTGCAGCAAGTCTCGGCGGTCGACTCGAAGCCCAGGGTGTACAGCTCAAGCACCTGTTCATGGTCGCGCCAGCGGTCATGCGCCTGGGCGATCAGGATCAGTTGTCGCAGCAGGGCGAACTCACGGTGATCCAGCCGGAAACCGACGAAGTGATCGATCCGCAGCTGGTCTACGACTGGTCTGACAAACTCCAGCGCCCCCATGAGCTGCTGAAAGTGGCAGAATGCGGACACTTTTTTCATGGCAAGCTGACCGATCTCAAGGATCTGATCCTGCCGCGTCTCTCGAATTGATTGCAGTCTGACAAGCGATTACCCATGACGAACCGTACCCGCATCCTCACCGGCATCACCACCACCGGCACCCCGCACCTGGGCAACTACGCCGGCGCCATCCGCCCGGCGATTCTCGCCAGCCGCGACAGCAATGCCGACTCGTTCTACTTCCTGGCCGACTATCACGCCCTGATCAAGTGCGATGACCCGCTGCGCATCCAGCGCTCGCGTCTGGAAATCGCCGCGACCTGGCTGGCCGGTGGCCTGGATGTGGACCGCGTGACCTTCTACCGCCAGTCCGACATCCCGGAAATCCCCGAGCTGACCTGGCTGCTGACCTGCGTCGCTGCCAAGGGCCTGCTGAACCGCGCCCACGCCTACAAGGCCTCGGTGGACAAGAACGTCGAGACCGGCGAAGACCCGGATGCCGGCATCACCATGGGCTTGTACAGCTATCCGGTGCTGATGGCAGCGGACATCCTGATGTTCAACGCACACAAGGTGCCGGTCGGTCGCGACCAGATCCAGCACGTGGAAATGGCCCGCGACATCGGCCAGCGCTTCAATCACCTGTTCGGCCAGGGCAAGGAGTTCTTCACCATGCCCGAAGCGCTGATCGAGGAAAGCGTCGCCACCTTGCCTGGCCTGGACGGTCGCAAGATGTCCAAGAGCTACGACAACACCATTCCACTGTTCTCCAGCGCCAAGGAAATGAAGGACGCGATCTCGCGCATCGTTACCGACTCCCGTGCGCCGGGAGAAGCGAAAGATCCTGACAATTCGCACCTGTTCACCCTGTTCCAGGCGTTCTCCACGCCGACGCAGGCCGACGAGTTCCGCAGCGAGCTGCTGGGCGGTCTGGGTTGGGGCGAGGCGAAGAACCGTCTGTTCCAGCTGCTGGACAACGAGTTGGGCGAGTCCCGCGAGCGTTATCACCAGTTGATCGAGCGTCCGGCGGATCTGGAAGACATCCTGCAACACGGCGCCAAGAAGGCCCGTGCGGTAGCGACGCCGTTCCTTAATGAATTGCGTGAAGCGGTTGGCCTGCGCTCGTTCGTCAATCAGGTTCAGGTGGCCGCGACCACCAAGAAGAAGGCTGCGAAAGCCGCGCGTTTCGTCAGTTTCCGCGAAGACGACGGCAGCTTCCGTTTCCGTCTGCTGGCCGCCGATGGCGAGCAATTGCTGCTCTCGCGCAACTTCGCCGACGGCAAGACCGCGGGCCAGGTGACCAAGCAGCTGCAATCGGGTCAGGCGCTGGATGTGCGCAGCGAAGACCTGAGCTTCAGCGTCTGGCTGGAAGGCGAGTGTGTCGGCGACAGCCCGGCGTTCGCCGACGTGGCTGCGCGGGATGCGGCCGTCGAAGCTTTGCGGATCGCTCTGACACCGGTTCAGGAATAATCAACGGGCCGGCCCGACCAAGGGCCGATTGCCATTCCCACGGGCCATCGCTACAGTGACGGCCCGTTTTTGTTGCCTTGCTAACGAATTATGACGCCCCTAGAACGATATCAAGCTGATCTGAAACGCCCGGACTTCTTCCATGACGCGGCGCAGGAAACTGCCGTGCGTCACTTGCAACGCCTGTACGACGATCTGATCGCGGCAGAGCAGAACAAGCCGGGTTTGCTGGGCAAACTGTTTGGCAAAAAGGATCAGACCCCGGTCAAGGGCCTGTACTTCTGGGGCGGCGTGGGTCGCGGCAAGACTTACCTGGTGGACACCTTCTTCGAAGCGCTGCCATTCAAGGAAAAGACCCGCACCCACTTCCACCGCTTCATGAAGCGCGTGCACGAAGAGATGAAGACCCTCGGCGGCGAGAAAAACCCGCTGACCATCATCGCCAAGCGTTTCGCGACTGAATCGCGGGTCATCTGCTTCGATGAATTCTTCGTTTCCGACATCACCGACGCCATGATCCTCGGCACGCTGATGGAAGAGCTGTTCAAGAACGGCGTGACCCTGGTCGCCACGTCGAACATCGTGCCGGACGGCTTGTACAAGGACGGCCTGCAACGCGCGCGCTTCCTGCCGGCCATCGCGCTGATCAAGCAGAACACCGAGATCGTCAACGTCGACAGCGGCGTCGACTACCGTCTGCGCCACCTCGAACAAGCGGAGCTGTTCCACTTCCCGCTCGACGAAGCCGCTCATGAAAGCCTGCGCAAGAGCTTCCGTGCGCTGACGCCGGAATGCACGGCTGCCGTGGAAAACGATGTGCTGATCATCGAAAACCGCGAAATCCGCGCGCTGCGCACCTGCGATGACGTGGCCTGGTTCGACTTCCGCGAACTGTGCGACGGCCCGCGTAGCCAGAACGACTACATTGAACTGGGCAAGATTTTCCACGCTGTGTTGCTCAGTGGCGTAGAACAGATGAGCGTCGCTACCGATGACATCGCCCGGCGCTTCATCAACATGGTCGACGAGTTCTACGACCGTAACGTCAAGCTGATCATTTCTGCCGAAGTCGAGTTGAAAGACCTGTACACCGGCGGGCGTCTGACGTTCGAATTCCAGCGGACCCTCAGCCGTCTGCTGGAAATGCAATCCCACGAATTCCTGTCCAGGGCACACAAGCCTTAAGCGGATTCGGCAAACAAAAAGGGCCTGCAGATGCAGGCCCTTTTTTGTGTCTGGTCGAATCGTCAGGCAGCTTGCTGGAACTGCTGTCGATACTGGTTCGGCGACAGTTCGGTGTGCTGGCGGAACAGACGTGCGAAGAAGCTCGCATCGTCGTAGCCGACTTCGTAGCTGATGGTCTTGATGCTCTTGCGGCTGCCGGAGAGCAAGCCCTTGGCGGTCTCGATGCGCAGCCGTTGCAGGTAGTGCAGAGGCTTGTCGCCGGTGGCGGTCTGGAAGCGGCGCATGAAGTTGCGGATGCTCATGCCGTGCTCGCGGGCCACGTCTTCGAAGCGGAACTTGTCGGCGAAATGCTCTTCGAGCCAGTGCTGGATCTGCAGGATGATCACGTCCTGGTGCAGTTTCTGTCCGCCGAAACCGATGCGGCCCGGCGAATAACTGCGCTGCACTTCGTAGAGAATATCGCGGGCTACAGCTTGCGCCACATTGGCGCCGCAGAAGCGTTCGATCAGATAGATGTAAAGGTCGCAGGCCGAGGTGGTGCCGCCGGCGCAGTACAGGTTGTCGGCGTCGGTCAGGTGCTTGTCCTGATTGAGATAGACCTGCGGGAAGCGCTCGGCGAAGGCATTGAAGAAGCGCCAGTAGGTGGTCGCTTCCTTGCCGTTGAGCAGGCCGGCTTCGGCCAGCCAGAACACCCCGGTGGCTTCGCCGCAGAGTACTGCGCCACGGGCGTGTTGTTCGCGCAGCCACGGCAGCACCTGTGGATAACGCTGGCAGAGCGTGTCGAAGTCATCCCAGAACGCTGGAAGGATGATGACGTCGGCGTTTTCCAGGCCGCCGTCCACCGGCATGACCACGTCACTGAAGCTGTTCACCGGTTTGCCGTCGGGGCTGACCAGGCGGGTTTCGAACGCCGGAGTCAGGCCGTGGCCCAGTTGTTTGCCGTAACGCAGGCTGGCCAGATGGAAGAAATCCTTGGCTTGCATGAGGGTGGAAGCGAAAACCCGGTCGATCGCCAGGATGCTGACGCGCCGCAAGGGCGTGGAGACTTGCTTGGACATAATTCAACTTTTGTTTTTATAAGGGAAAGTGGTCACCAGACGGCTGGATCGTCTTATTTTTTGTCGGATGTGTCCAGTGTCCTGTATCGGAAGCGAGGCTTAGTCTCTGAAGGTCTGATCCCTTCAACAATAAAGAAAAGGTGTCGCATGATCCCCAGAACCCTGTTCAGCTCCGAGCACGAATTGTTCCGCGACAGCGTGCGGACATTCCTTGAGAAAGAGGCCGTGCCGTTCCACGGGCAATGGGAAAAACAAGGCTACATCGACCGCAAATTGTGGAACAAGGCAGGGGAGGCGGGGATGCTCTGCTCACACCTGCCGGAAGAATACGGCGGGCTGGGGGCGGACTTTCTGTACAGCGCGGTGGTCATCGAGGAAGTGGGGCGGCTGGGTCTGACCGGTATCGGTTTCTCACTGCATTCGGACATTGTCGCGCCGTACATCCTGCATTACGGCAGTGAGGCGTTGAAGCACAAGTACCTGCCGAAACTGGTGTCCGGCGAGATGGTTACGGCCATCGCCATGACCGAGCCAGGCGCGGGTTCCGACTTGCAGGGGGTCAAGACCACCGCCGTGCTGGACGGCGATGAGTATGTGATCAACGGCTCGAAAACCTTTATCACCAATGGCTTCCTGGCGGATCTGGTGATCGTCGTCGCCAAGACCGATCCCAAGGCTGGAGCGAAGGGCACCAGCCTGTTTCTGGTGGAGGCGAACACGCCAGGCTTCGACAAGGGCAAGCGCCTGGAGAAGGTCGGAATGAAGGCTCAGGACACGTCGGAATTGTTCTTCCAGGACGTGCGAGTGCCAAAGGAAAACCTGTTGGGTCAGGCCGGGGCCGGGTTTGCTTATCTGATGCAGGAATTGCCGCAGGAGCGTCTGACCGTGGCCATTGGCGGGCTGGCCTCGGCCGAGGCGGCGCTGCAATGGACGCTGGAGTACACCCGTGACCGCAAGGCGTTCGGCAAGGCAATCGCCGACTTCCAGAACACGCGCTTCAAGCTGGCGGAGATGGCCACCGAGATTCAGATCGGCAGGGTGTTCGTCGATCGCTGCCTGGAGCTGCACCTGCAAGGCAAACTCGACGTACCAACCGCCGCGATGGCCAAGTACTGGGGCACCGACCTGCAATGCAAGGTGCTCGACGAGTGCGTGCAGTTGCATGGCGGCTACGGTTTCATGTGGGAGTACCCGGTGGCCCGGGCTTGGGCGGATGCGCGGGTGCAGCGGATCTATGCCGGCACCAACGAAATCATGAAAGAGATCATTGCGCGGTCGCTATGACCTGGGCGCTCCCACGCTTGTGCGTGGGAGCGCGGCTTTTAGCGCCGGATCAAGGCGCCGGGTTCGGATGATCCTTGTGAATCGCTTCAATCCCTTCAAGCACTTCGTCTGAAAGATTCAGATAGAAACTGGCAATGTTGCTGTCCAGCTGCTCAAGCGTCGTCGCCCCGATGATGTTGCTGGTGACGAACGGTTGCTGATTGACGAAGGCCAACGCCATTTGCGCCGGATCCAGGCCGTGTTCCCGGGCGAGTGCCACGTAACGGCTGCACGCCGCTTCCGATTGCGGGTTGAAATAGCGGCTGAAGCGGCTGTAGAGGCTCAGGCGACCTTTTGGCGGACGGGCGCCACCTTCGTACTTGCCCGACAGGAAACCGAACGCCAGCGGCGAATAGGCGAGCAGGCCGCACTGTTCGCGAATGGCGATCTCCGCCAGACCGACTTCGAAGCTGCGGTTGAGCAGGTTGTACGGGTTCTGGATCGACACCGCGCGCGGCCAGCCACGGGCTTCGGCCAAAGCCAGGAAACGCATGGTGCCCCACGGGGTTTCGTTGGACAGGCCGATGTGGCGGATCTTGCCGGCCTTCACTTGCTCGTCGAGCGCTTCGAGGGTGTCCTCGAGCGGGGTGAGGTTGGCTTCGATCTTGTGTTTGTAGCCCAGCTGTCCGAAAAAGTTGGTGCTGCGCTCCGGCCAGTGCAATTGATACAGGTCGATGTAGTCGGTCTGCAGGCGCTTGAGGCTGGCGTCCACGGCTTCGGTGATGTGCTGGCGGTTGTGGCGCAGGTTCTTGTCGCGGATGTAGTCGATGGTGTTGCCGGGGCCGGCGATCTTGCTGGCGAGGATCCAGTCGGCGCGGTCGCCGCGACTCTTGAAGTAATTGCCGATGTAGCGCTCGGTGGTGGCATAGGTTTCGGCTTTCGGCGGCACCGGGTACATCTCGGCGGTGTCGATGAAATTGATCCCGGCGCCCTTGGCCCGTTCGATCTGGGCGAAGGCTTCAGCCTCAGTGTTTTGCTCGCCCCAGGTCATGGTGCCGAGGCAGATTGCACTCACGTTCAGGTCGGTACGGCCTAGCTGGCGATAGTCCATCGGGTGCTCCTTGGGCAAAACAAGCATAAAAGCAGGTTGAAATTTTTTTCGCAATCTGCATAATTGCCGACCTCTTTCTGCAGTGGAAGTGATGCGCCGCCGCCGAAGAATCTTGCCGTTGAACGGACGCGCCGACCCGAGCCCCCGAAAGCGTCTGTATCCGGCTGCCTTTGACTTGTCAAAGTACGCACTATTCAGTAAGATCCGCCGTCTTATTTACAGGCGGCCCCTGAGGCTATAAAGAATGAAAACTTTTACTGCTAAACCGGAAACAGTAAAGCGCGACTGGTTTGTCGTCGACGCTGCTGGTCAGACCCTGGGTCGTCTGGCCACCGAAATCGCGAGCCGTCTGCGTGGCAAGCACAAGCCTGAGTACACTCCTCACGTTGACACCGGCGACTACATCGTCGTAATCAACGCCGAGCAGATCCGTGTTACCGGTGCTAAAACCACTGACAAAATGTACTACTCCCACTCCGGTTTCCCGGGCGGCATCAAGTCGATCAACTTTGAAAAGCTGATCGCCAAAGCCCCTGAGCGCGTGATCGAGACCGCGGTTAAAGGCATGCTGCCTAAGAACCCACTGGGTCGCGACATGTACCGTAAGCTGAAAGTCTATGCGGGCGCTGCACACCCTCATACTGCTCAGCAGCCCCAAGAACTGAAGATTTAACGGAATAGTTCATTATGTCGGCGACTCAAAATTACGGCACTGGCCGTCGCAAGACCGCAACCGCACGCGTTTTCCTGCGTCCGGGTACTGGTAACATCTCCATCAACAACCGTTCGCTGGATTCGTTCTTCGGCCGCGAAACTGCCCGCATGGTAGTTCGTCAGCCGCTGGAACTGACCGAGACTGTCGAGAAATTCGACATCTACGTCACCGTGATCGGCGGTGGTGTAAGTGGTCAAGCTGGCGCAATCCGCCACGGCATCACTCGCGCTCTGATGGACTACGACGAAACCCTGCGTAGCGCTCTGCGCAAAGCTGGCTTCGTTACCCGCGACGCCCGTGAAGTTGAACGTAAGAAAGTTGGTCTGCGTAAAGCGCGTAAGCGTCCGCAGTACTCGAAGCGTTAATTTCGCTTCCACGTTCAAAAAGAACGCCCGATTCCTCACGGAACCGGGCGTTTTTTTATGCGTGCGATTTCTCGAATAATTGCGCTGTGACAACTTGCCACATTCGTAGACCCCCTATACTACAAGGCTTGGGGGCCACCCCTCCGGGTAATTACCTTGTCAGAATTGGGGGTTTTCATTACCATTCGGCAAAATTTTTATAAGTACATAGATTCATATTTAGTAGATGCCTGATTTAACAGGCCACAAAGCTGATGGGAGAGGACTGAATGAGCAATGACGGCGTGAATGCAGGCCGGCGTCGCTTCTTGGTAGCAGCCACATCCGTGGTGGGTGCTGCAGGAGCGGTGGGGGCTGCGGTCCCGTTCGTGGGGTCATGGTTTCCCAGTGCCAAGGCGAAAGCTGCCGGTGCACCGGTGAAAGTGAATGTCAGCAAAATCGAGCCCGGACAGCAGATGATTGCTGAATGGCGCGGCCAGCCGGTATTCATTGTTCGCCGTACTGCGGAAATCCTGGGGAATCTCAAGAAGATCGAGGGCCAGCTCTCCGATCCGACCTCCAAAAACTCCACGCAACCTACCTATGTCGACCCTGAAGTGCGTTCGATCAAGCCGGAAATTCTGCTGCTGATCGGGATCTGCACTCACCTGGGTTGCTCACCGACCTTCCGTCCCGAAGTGGCACCCGCGGATCTGGGAAAAGACTGGGTAGGCGGCTATTTCTGCCCTTGCCACGGTTCCCACTACGATCTGGCTGGCCGCGTCTACAAGTCGCAACCTGCGCCTTTGAACCTGCCAGTACCCCCGCATTCCTATGAGACCGATGACCTGATTGTCATTGGCGTCGATACGGAGAAAGCGTGATGAGCAAGTTCATGGATTGGGTTGATGCGCGCTTCCCCGCCACCAAGATGTGGGAAGACCATCTCAGCAAGTATTACGCTCCAAAAAACTTCAACTTCTTCTACTTCTTCGGCTCGCTGGCGTTGCTCGTTCTGGTCAATCAGATCGTCACCGGTGTCTG
Source organism: Pseudomonas sp. FW215-R2 (assembly GCF_058789255.1). Classification (NCBI taxonomy): domain Bacteria; kingdom Pseudomonadati; phylum Pseudomonadota; class Gammaproteobacteria; order Pseudomonadales; family Pseudomonadaceae; genus Pseudomonas; species Pseudomonas sp. FW215-R2. Next base: position 36,580 of record NZ_JBYTBO010000017.1, on the reverse strand, counting down.
GCTGACCATGAGCTACACCCCATCGGCGGAAGAGGCGTTCGCTTCCGTTGAAGGCATTATGCGTGACGTCAGTTACGGCTCGATCTTGCGTCTGTTGCACGCCGTCGGCGCTTCGATGTTCTTTATCGTGGTCTATCTGCACATGTTCCGTGGCCTGCTCTACGGTTCGTACCAGAAACCGCGTGAGTTGGTCTGGGTGTTTGGCATGCTGATCTACCTGGCGCTGATGGCTGAGGCCTTCATGGGTTATCTGCTGCCATGGGGCCAGATGTCCTACTGGGGCGCCCAGGTGATCATCTCGCTGTTCGGCGCGATTCCGGTCATCGGCAACGACCTGACCCAGTGGATTCGTGGTGACTACCTGATTTCCGGAATCACCCTGAACCGCTTCTTCGCCCTGCACGTTGTGGCCCTGCCGATCGTGATTCTCGGTCTGGTGGTGCTGCACATCCTGGCGTTGCACGAAGTCGGTTCGAACAACCCGGACGGCGTGGACATCAAGAAGCACAAAGACGAAAACGGTATCCCGCTGGACGGCATCGCCTTCCACCCGTACTACACCGTGAAAGACATTGTCGGCGTGGTGGTGTTCCTGTTCATCTTCTGCTTCATCGTGTTCTTCTTCCCGGAAATGGGCGGTTACTTCCTCGAAAAGCCAAACTTCGAGCCGGCTAACCCGTTCAAGACGCCAGAGCACATTGCACCGGTCTGGTACTTCACGCCGTTCTACGCGATCTTGCGTGCGGTACCGGACAAGCTCATGGGGGTTATTGCCATGGGGGCCTCGATTGCCTTTCTGTTTGTCTTGCCATGGCTCGACCGCAGTCCGGTCAAGTCGATGCGCTACAAAGGCTGGATGAGCAAAATCTGGCTGGTGGTGTTCTGCATTTCCTTCGTGATCCTCGGCATTCTGGGTGTTCTTGCGCCGACGCCGGAGCGCACGCTGGTATCGCAGATCTGCACCTTCCTGTACTTCGCCTACTTCATTCTGATGCCGTTCTACACCAGGCTCGAGAAGACCAAACCGGTTCCGGAAAGGGTGACTGGCTGATGAAAAAGTTATTTTTTGCTCTGATTTTTGCTGCGCTGCCAGTGCTGTCTTTCGCTGCCGAACACGGTGGTCCGGAGCTGGAAAAAGTCGACATCGACGTTTCCGACAAGGCTGCCCTGCAGGATGGTGCGCGTACCTTCGCCAACTATTGCATGGGTTGCCACAGCGCCAAGTTCCAGCGTTACGAGCGTGTTGCCGATGACCTCGACGTACCGCATGATCTGATGCTGCAGAAACTGGTGTTCACTGGCGCCAAGATCGGCGATCACATGACCATCGGCATGCAGCCGGCCGACGCCAAGACCTGGTTCGGCGCAGCGCCGCCGGACCTGACCCTGGTGGCTCGTGTTCGTGGCACTGACTGGCTTTATGGTTACCTCAAGTCGTTCTACGAAGATCCTGCGCGTCCATGGGGCGTGAACAACAAGGTCTTCCCGAACGTCGGCATGCCAAACGTGCTGGTCGGCCTGCAAGGTCGTCAGGTCGTGGGTTGCAAGCAGGTGCAGATCGTCGAAAACGGCAAGAAGCAATATGACCCGCTGACCGGTACGCCTCTGACTCATGAAGCGTGCGATCAGTTGACCATCGTGCCGAAAACCGGAGCCCTGAACGAAGAGCAGTTCGATGAGAAGGTCAAGAATCTGGTAACCTTCCTGGCTTACTCGGCTAACCCGGTTAAGCTGCAACATCAGCGCATCGGTACTTACGTCTTGCTGTACCTGGCGTTCTTCTTTGTGTTCGCCTACCTGCTCAAGCGTGAATACTGGAAAGACGTGCACTGATAACGCTTCAAGCAATTGCTGTTAATCGCGCGCGCCCAAGGGCGCCTCTGAAAACGCAACGCCTGGTCTGTCAGGTGTTGCGGGAGGCGCCCTCTGGGCGCGCGCGTTTTTCCGGCTCCGACAATTTCAACAAGCGAGGAGGATCGCCATGGGCGTGACCAATCGGTTGGCCTGTTACTCCGACCCCGCCGACCACTATTCCCACCGAGTGCGCATCGTGCTTGCAGAGAAGGGTGTCAGCGCCGAAATCATTTATGTGGAGGCTGGTCGTCAGCCGCCTAAACTGATTGAGGTGAACCCTTACGGGAGTCTCCCGACGCTGGTCGATCGCGACCTGGCGTTGTGGGAGTCGACCGTGGTGATGGAATATCTGGATGAGCGTTACCCGCATCCGCCATTGATGCCGGTGTACCCGGTGGCGCGTGCCAACAGTCGTCTGTTGATACACCGTATCCAGCGCGACTGGTGTGGTCTGGTGGATCTGATTCTGGATTCACGCACCAAGGAAGCCGCGCGTGTCGTGGCGCGCAAGGAATTGCGCGAAAGCCTGACGGGCGTGTCGCCGTTGTTTGCCGACAAGCCGTTTTTCCTCAGTGAGGAACAAAGTCTGGTGGATTGCTGCCTATTGCCAATACTCTGGCGTTTGCCGATTCTGGGTATAGAACTGCCGCGGCCAGCCAAGCCGCTGCTTGATTATATGGAGCGTCAGTTTGCGCGTGAGGCTTTCCAGGCGAGTCTGTCTGGTGTCGAACGCGACATGCGCTAAGGCTTAAGGAGCCGCTATGAACTCCAGTCGACCTTATCTGGTCCGCGCGCTCTACGAGTGGATTGTGGATAACGATTGCACCCCGCACATGCTGGTCAATTCCGAATACCCGGCGGTTCAGGTGCCACAGGGTTTTGCCAGTGACGGGCAGATTGTCCTGAACATTTCGCCGAGTGCCGTGCGTCATCTGCACATGGACAACGACGTCGTGACCTTCGAAGGTCGCTTCGGTGGCGTTCCGCACAGCCTGTATGTGCCGATTGCCGCGATCCTGGGTATTTATGCCCGGGAGAACGGTCAGGGCATGGTGTTCGATCTGGAGTCGCCGATGGATGACGAAGACGAGATCGAACAGGATGACGATATTCCGCCGCCGGACAGCGAGCCGCCACGCCCAAGCGGCCGGCCAAGCCTGAAAGTGGTGAAGTAATAAAAAAGGCGATCCAACCGGATCGCCTTTTTTGTGCCTGCGCTTTGCGTATCAGTCGATGTATTCGAACAGCTTCACAATTTTCTGCACGCCGGAAACACCCTGCACCAGATTGGTGGCCTGGGCCGCTTCCTGCTTGGTCAGCAGGCCGAGCAGATAGACGATACCGTTCTCGGTCACGACCTTGATGCGCGAGCCGGGAATGTTGGCGTCGGCAAGCATCTGGGTTTTGATCTTGGTCGTCAGCCAGGAGTCATTCTGGCGGGCGAGGAAGCTTGAAGGTGAAATCAATTGCAGCTCGTTGTGCACCGTCTTCACTCGTTGCACGTTGGCGGCAGCCTGTTCGGCCTTGGCTTTGAGGTCTGCGTTCTCGGTCTGGCCGGCCAGAAGTACGACGCCGTTGAAGCTGGTGACGACGATGTGCGATTTTTTGTCCATGTTCGGATCGGCCTTGGACACATTGACGCCGACTTTGGTTTCGATCAGTGAGTCGTCGATCTTGCTGCCGAAGGTGCGGGTGCCGCGATCGTCTTCGATCGGTGCTTCGCGGCTGGCATTCACCACGGAGGTGCAGCCAGTAATTCCGAGGCACAGGGTCAAGGCCAGAAGGCCAAGGCGATTAGGGGTCATTCTTCACTCCCGAACAGTTGGCTGTCGATCAGATCGCAAAGGCAATGGATCGCCAGCAAGTGGACTTCCTGAATACGTGCGGTGACGTTGGCCGGTACGCGAATCTCGACGTCCTCGGGCAACAGCAACGACGCCATGCCGCCGCCATCGCGGCCGGTCAATGCTACGACAATCATTTCTCGATCATGTGCGGCCTGGATCGCTTGAATAATGTTCGCCGAGTTACCGCTGGTCGAAATCGCCAGCAATACATCGCCTGGCTGACCGAGCGCTCGGATCTGCTTGGAGAACACTTCGTTGTAGCTGTAGTCGTTGGCGATCGAGGTGATGGTCGAGCTGTCGGTGGTCAGGGCGATAGCCGGCAGGCTCGGGCGCTCGCGCTCGAAACGGTTGAGCAGTTCCGAGGAGAAGTGCTGGGCGTCGCCGGCCGAACCGCCGTTGCCGCACGAGAGCATCTTCCCCTCGTTGAGCAAGGCGTTGACCATCACTTGGCTGGCTTGCTCGATGTGCGGTGCAAGTACGTCCATCGCCTGTTGCTTGGTGTCGATACTGGCCTGAAAAAGCTGGCGAATTCGGGATTGCATGTCCATCTGTGTGACCTTAATTAGCGCGGCTGTCCGGCACGTGAATGTGCAGCCCGCAAAGCAAAGAGCAAAAGTGTTGAGTGAAAATGTCCAGGTTGGCGCAGGCGCTCAACTGTCGAACGCATTCTGCAACCAGTTCAGCTGACCCTGGTGGCTGTCGATGGCCACCACGTCGAAGCGGCAGGGGGAATTGGCCCAACGCGACTCGCGCTGAAGAAAATACTGTGCGGCGAAAATCAGTTTCTGCCGTTTGCGCCCGTCGATACTGTCGAGCGCTCCACCCCATTGAGTGTTCTTTCGGTAACGTACTTCGACGAATACTACTGTATCGCCATCAAGCATGACCAGATCAAGCTCGCCGCGTTTGCATAACCAGTTCTGCGCCAGCAGGCGCAGACCCTGGTGTTGCAGATGCTCGAGCGCCTGGCGCTCGGCATCCTTGCCGCTTTGCAGGTTTGACCTGTCGGGCATCAGCGCGGAGTGTCCGGCAGGCGCTGAACCTGACCACTGACGAACTGAGCCCATGGCAGTTGACGCACGACGCGTTGTGTCTGAGTCATGCCCAGGCTACCCGACAGACCATCGATGCGGCTGTCCGGCAGCGCCTTGAGTTGATCAAGGCGTGGCGCCAGGCGGTAGGCATCAACACCCATCGCATACAGGCGGCCGAGGCTGCCGGAGGCTTGTGGCCACTGTGCGGTGACCTGCTTGCGCAGCGGATCGTTGGCATCCAGCAACCATGGGGTCTCGCAGAAGCGCACACCGTTCATGTCGTTGTACTGGTTCACGTCGCCGCTGGCGCTGAACACATGGGAGGTCGCGTAGACCGGCACGTCGCCAGCGTACTGGAAGTTCAGGGTCGGCTTGATCTGCTGCGCCTGTTGCGGGGTCGCGGCGAGGAAGATGAACTCGATGTCCTGGCGACGCGAAGGCTGGGCGGCGACGTTCGTGCCGGCAGCATTCTGCAGGCTCTTGGCGCGGGCTTCGCTCTGGCGCAGCTGGAACATGTCGGCGATCTGTTGGGCCAGTTGCACAGGCTGATCGACGCGCTCGGTGGCGACGATGCTGCCGCCGTTGGCTTGCCAGTCCTGGCTGAACGCACGCAGGACGCGGTCGCCCCATTCGCCTTTCGGCACCATGATCGCGGCGCGGTGCAGACCGTCGGCACGGGCGCGGCGGGACACTTCGCGGGCTTCGTCTTCAGCAGCCAGGCCGAACTGGAACAGTTGCGCCGGGCCCTGGTCGCCTTCGCTGTAGTTCAGCGCGAGGGTCGTGATCGGCAGTTGCGGGCGGGTGCTCAGCTGTTTGACCAGTGGTTTTTCCAGTGGCCCGACAACCAGTTGCACGCCGTCGGCCTGGGCCTTGCGGTAGAACTCGTCCATGTTGGTCAGGTGCGAGCTGTCGTAGAACACGATGGCCGGTGGTTTCTGACCGGCTTGCTGAGCCTGGTAGTGCGCGGCCATGAAGCCGTCGCGCAGGGCCTTGCCGACCGAGGCCAGTTGGCCATCCTGCGGCAGCAGCAGGGCGATCTTGCTCAACGGCTGGCTGGCCAGTTCCTTGAGCTTGGTCAGTGGCAGCGGCAGGTTGATCGCGGCCGGGTGTTTCGGGTGCTGCGAGCGCCAAGCGTCGATGGCGGCTTGCTGTTGCTCGAGGGTGCCGGCAGTTTTCACTGCCAGAGCCAGGCTCATCCAGCCGCCGAGGTCGTCGGTGGTGTTCGGTTGCAGTTGATCGGTCGGCAGCGACGCAATCAGGGTCCAGATCGCTTCGTGGTTCTTGCTGGCGGCTTCGCCTTCCAGCATCGGTGCGATGAAGATGCGCTCGCGGGCGGCAGCCAGTGTCTGGCCATCGGCTTCAAGGGCGCGGGCGTGAACGGTGCCGGCGCGAACTTGCAGCGGTATCGACATTTCGCTCAGGCGTTGCAGGCTTGGATGGTTCAAGGCTGCCAGCGCGGCTTTCGGCTGGTTGCGGGTCATGGCCAGTTCAGCGGCCAAGGTGCTGGCGAATGCCTGCTGGCCCGGCTGGAGTTGCTCCATTGGCACCTGTTGCAGGATCTGCGCGGACTGTCCGGCATTGCCTTGACGGTAAGCCATGTCCGCCGCACTCAGGCGCAGCAGTGCAGCCTTGTCCGGCGATTTGGCCTGGGCGGCCTGTTCGAGCAGTTGCTCGATGCTGGCATCCGGAGTCCGTGGAAGTTCGCCAAGGCTGGAGGAAGGGGAGCTGGCGCAAGCCGCCAGCAAGGCAGCGAGGCAGAGGGCAGTGAACAGCCGCAGGCAAGCGATCATGTAAGTGTTCCTGATACTCGATCAAATTAGCGTCGAATTGTACCCAAGCGCTGGCCGGGGCGCGATGTTACTGGCGTGAAACCGTCAATTTAGCTGATACAAATGTTGCGCGACCGCACAATGGTGCGACAAACCGTGTCTGCCGCGACCGCATCGCCGGTCGCTCGACGCGCTACAATGGCGGTTTTTACCGATCGTGAGGTGTGCGCTTTGACTGCTCCAGGTGCTTTGAATTCCGCTATGGGCTCGCTTTATGTGGTGGCGACGCCCATCGGCAACCTGGATGACATCAGCGCCCGGGCGTTGAAAATCCTGCGCGAAGTGGCGCTGATTGCCGCCGAAGACACGCGCCATTCCCAGCGTCTGATGCAGCACTTCGGCATCACTACACCGCTGGCGGCCTGTCACGAACACAATGAGCGTGACGAAGGCAGTCGCTTCATCACCCGTCTGTTGGCTGGCGATAACGTGGCGCTGATTTCCGATGCCGGTACGCCGCTGATTTCCGATCCGGGTTATCACCTGGTGCGTCAGGCTCGTGCCGCCGGGATCAATGTGGTGCCGGTACCGGGTGCCTGCGCGTTGATTGCGGCACTGTCGGCTGCCGGTCTGCCGTCTGATCGTTTCATCTTTGAAGGCTTTCTGCCGGCCAAGGCGGTGGGGCGCAAGGCGCGTCTTGAGGCGATCAAGGAAGAGCCGCGCACGCTGATTTTCTACGAGGCGCCGCATCGTATTCTCGAGTGTCTGCAGGATATGGAAGCCGTGTTTGGCGCTGATCGCCCGGCATTGCTCGCCCGCGAAATCACCAAAACCTTTGAAACGCTCAAGGGCCTGCCGCTGGCCGAGTTGCGCGCATTCGTCGAGGCGGACAGCAATCAACAGCGTGGCGAATGCGTTGTTGTGGTGGCTGGCTGGACTGCGCCGGAATCCGAAGATGCCGTCAGCAGCGAGGCCATGCGCATCCTCAATCTGTTGCTCGAAGAGATGCCGCTCAAGCGTGCTGCGGCTCTGGCGGCGCAAATCACCGGTGAGCGCAAAAACGTGCTGTATCAGGTCGCGCTGGATCAGCAAAAAGACGCGTAACCCGTCGCGCAGACCGGTTTGCGGGCTATTAGCGCTTGTTCTTCGGGCGCTCTGCCGTTAACCTGCGCGGCGGAGAGTCGATCGGACAGTCGCTGCCCTCTATGAAAATTAGGGGGGGGAGGAAAGTCCGGGCTCCATAGGGCGAAGTGCCAGGTAATGCCTGGGAGGCGTGAGCCTACGGAAAGTGCCACAGAAAATAACCGCCTAAGCGCTTCGGCGCCGGTAAGGGTGAAAAGGTGCGGTAAGAGCGCACCGCACGTCTGGCAACAGTTCGTGGCTAGGTAAACCCCACTTGGAGCAAGACCAAATAGGGTCCCAAGGCGTGGCCCGCGCTGGGACCGGGTAGGTTGCTAAAGATGTCCAGTGATGGCCATCGTAGACGAATGACTGTTCAAGACAGAACCCGGCTTACAGATCGACTCTCCACCTTTTTCTTTTCCCTGCTTGAATTAAAGGCGACAGGGCTGTTTATTATCAGCAGGCCTGCTCTGGAAATCCGGCAGCGGCAACCGCAGTAATAGCCATTTCCCACCTTGCTTCAATCAACAGCAGAAGCGCTTTTGTAATACCGAAAAAATCTTACTCTTAACAAATTACTTTAACTTTCGAGCGCAGCTTTCAGTGCTGCATCAAGTTATTGGATAAAAGCATCCGCCAGATTCTCGTTGCGCCTCCTTTTATGCTCCTAAATCTCCGTTCTGTAAGGGTTTTCCTTTAATCCGCGCCTTGACGGTGTGGTGGGCGCATTCCTATAGTGTGCGCAAGTGGCGGAAAGTGGCATGAAGTGGGTTTTTTGAGCTCAAAACGATAAAAATTGGAGAAACGCAGACGTGTTTCGCGGAGCTAACGCTATCAGTCTCGACGCAAAGGGCCGTCTCGCCATGCCGAGCCGGTACCGTGACGAGCTCGTTTCGCGTAGTTCCGGCCAGTTGATCGTGACCATCGATGCCGTTGATCCGTGTTTGTGTGTCTACCCGCTCGATGAGTGGGAAATTATTGAAACCAAGTTGCGCGCGCTTCCTTCGCTCCGCGAAGAGAACCGTCGTCTGCAGCGCTTATTGATTGGTAATGCCGTTGACCTCGAGCTCGACGGCAGTGGTCGTTTTCTGGTTCCGCCGCGTCTGCGCGAATACGCAAAGCTGGACAAGCGCGCGATGCTGGTCGGCCAACTGAACAAGTTCCAATTGTGGGACGAAGATGCCTGGAACGCGGTTTCTGCCGCTGACCTGGCTGCCATACAACAACCGGGCGCCATGCCTGACGAACTGCGTGATTTGATCCTGTGACTATTGATAGCGGCTTTAACCACATCACCGTACTGCTTGACGAAGCCGTCGAGGCTCTCGCCGTACGTCCTGATGGCTGCTATCTGGACGGCACGTTCGGGCGCGGCGGGCACAGCCGGTTGATCCTCAGCAAGCTCGGTCCCGATGGCCGGCTCATCGGATTCGACAAGGATCCTCAAGCGATTGCCACCGGGCAAACGCTAGCGGCCGAAGACGGCCGCTTTGTCGTTGTGCAGCGCAGCTTTGCCGAGCTCGGTTCGGTGGTTGCCGAGCGTGGTCTGGACGGCAAGGTCAGCGGTATTCTGCTCGATCTGGGCGTGTCTTCGCCGCAGCTCGATGATGCCGAACGCGGCTTCAGCTTCCTCAATGACGGCCCGCTGGACATGCGCATGGATCCGTCCCGTGGCATCAGCGCAGCCGAGTTCGTCAACACCGCGCCTGTGGAAGAAATCGCCCGGGTGTTCAAGGAATATGGCGAAGAACGTTTCTCCGGTCGCATGGCTCGCGCCGTGGCCGAACGTCGTGACATCACGCCGTTCGAGCGTACCGCCGATCTGGCCGAAGTGCTGAAAGTCGCCAACCCTGCATGGGAAAAGGGCAAGAACCCGGCAACCCGTGCATTCCAGGGTCTGCGCATTCACGTCAACAACGAACTGGGCGATCTGGAAGCGGGCCTTGAAGCCGCTTTGGAATCGCTGGAAATCGGCGGCCGTCTGGTCGTGATCAGCTTCCACTCGCTGGAAGACCGCATCGTCAAACTGTTCATGCGCAAGCTGGTGAAAGGCGAAGCCGACAACCTGCCGCGCAACCTGCCGGTTCGCCACGTTGCGTTCGAACCGAAAATCAAAGTCCATGGCAAAGCGCAGACGGCCTCCGACGCCGAACTCAAAGCCAACCCACGTTCCCGTAGCGCCGTCATGCGCGTCGCGGAGAAGCTGCGGTGAGCAAGCTTTTCGCCAAGCCACTGCCCGGCGGCAGCTTTTTCATGCTGCTGCTGTTCATCGGCGTGCTCGTGTCGGCCATCGGCGTGTCTTACAGCGCCCACTGGAATCGGCAGTTGCTCAATACCCTGTACAACGAACTGAGCGTGCGCGACAAGGCGCAGGCCGAGTGGGGGCGCCTGATCCTGGAGCAAAGCACCTGGACCGCCCACAGCCGGATCGAAGTGCTGGCCACCGAACAACTGAAGATGCACATCCCTGGCGCGGCTGACGTGAAGATGGTGGCGCCATGATGAAACTCGAAGGGGCTCTCTTCCCGTGGCGCTTCCGTCTGTTGGTAGGTCTGCTCGGCGTGATGGTGGCCGCGATCTGCTGGCGCATCATTGACCTGCAAGTGGTCGACCGTGACTTCCTCAAGGGGCAGGGCGATGCGCGCAGCGTTCGTCATATCCCGATTCCGGCACACCGTGGCCTGATCACCGACCGCAACGGCGAGCCTCTGGCCGTGAGTACCCCGGTGACCACACTGTGGGCCAACGCCAAGGAAATGCAGACGGCCAAAGAGAAGTGGCCGGCACTGGCAGCGGCGCTGGGGCAGGATCCGAAAGCCCTGGCCGAACGCCTCGAAGCCCAGGCCAACAAAGAATTCATTTATCTGGTGCGCGGGCTGACCCCCGAGCAGGGCCAGGCCGTGCTCGACCTGAAAGTACCGGGCGTCTACGGCATCGAAGAATTCCGCCGGTTCTACCCGGCCGGTGAAGTCACCGCGCACATGGTCGGGTTCACCGACATCGATGACCACGGTCGTGAAGGCGTCGAACTGGCCTACGATGAATGGCTGGCCGGCGTGCCCGGCAAGCGGCAAGTCATCAAGGATCGGCGCGGACGGCTGATCAAGGATGTCCAGGTCACCAAAAACGCCAAGGCCGGCAAGCCCTTGGCGTTGTCCATTGACCTGCGTCTGCAATACCTGGCCAACCGCGAGCTGCGTAACGCGATCATCGAGAACGGCGCCAAGGCTGGCAGCCTGGTGATCATGGACGTGAAAACCGGCGAGATCCTCGCCATGGTCAACCAGCCGACCTACAACCCGAACAACCGTCGCAACCTGCAACCGGCGATGATGCGTAACCGCGCGATGATCGACGTGTTCGAACCGGGTTCGACCATGAAAGCGATCTCGATGAGCGCCGCGATCGAAACCGGCCGCTGGAAACCGAGCGACACCGTCGAGGTGTATCCGGGCTCCCTGCAGATCGGCAAATACACGATCAAGGACGTATCGAAGACCGAAGGTCCGGTACTCGACCTGACCGGCATTCTGATCAATTCCAGTAACGTCGGCATGAGTAAGGTCGCGTTCGATATCGGCGGCGAAACCATTTTCCGTCTCGCGCAGAAAGTCGGCCTCGGTCAGGACACCGGCCTCGGCTTCCCGGGCGAACGTGTCGGTAACCTGCCGAATTACCGCGAGTGGCGTAAAGCCGAAACCGCAACGCTGTCCTACGGCTACGGTATTTCGGTGACCGCGATTCAGCTGGTGCACGCGTTCTCGGCGCTGGCCAACAACGGTCGCCTCGCGCCGCTGACCCTGATCAAAACCGACAAGGCGCCACAGACCACTCAGGTGCTGCCGGAAGCCGTCGCGAAAACCATGCAAGGCATGCTGCAACAGGTGATCGAGGCCCCGCGCGGTGTGTTCCGTGCGCAGGTGCCGGCGTATCACGTGGCGGGCAAGTCGGGTACTGCGCGCAAGACGTCGGTGGGCACCAAGGGTTACGCCGAAAACTCGTACCGCTCGCTGTTCGCCGGTTTCGGCCCGATGAGCGATCCGCGTTACGCCATCGTCGTGGTGATCGATGAACCGAGCAAGGCCGGTTACTTCGGTGGTCTGGTTTCGGCGCCGGTGTTCAGCCGTGTGATGTCCGGCACCCTGCGTCTGATGAACGTGACCCCGGACAACCTGCCGACAACACAACAGGCCAACGCCACCCCGGCCGTTCCGCTGAAAGCCAATGGAGGGCGCGGCTGATGTCTCTTAGTCTGAACAAGATTTTCCCCCACGCCGGCCACGATCTGTTGATCCGTGAACTGGCACTCGACAGCCGCAACGTGCGCGCGGGCGACCTGTTCCTCGCGGTGCCGGGCGGCAAGTTCGACGGTCGTGCGCATATTGCTGACGCGCTCACTCGTGGCGCTGCCGCCGTGGCTTACGAAGTGGAAGGCGCCACCGTGCTGCCGATCACTGACGTGCCGTTGATTCCGGTCAAAGGCCTGGCCGCGCAGCTGTCGGATATCGCCGGCCGTTTTTACGGTGAGCCGAGTCATCACCTGAATCTGGTGGGCGTGACCGGCACCAACGGAAAGACCAGCGTGACTCAGCTGGTTGCCCAGGCGCTGGACCTGCTGGGTCAGCACTGCGGCATCGTCGGCACCCTCGGCTCCGGTTTCTACGGCTCGCTGCAAAGCGGCCTGCACACCACGCCGAACCCGATCGCCATGCAAGCGACCCTGGGCGACCTGAAAAAGGCCGGCGCCAAAGCCGTGGCCATGGAAGTCTCGTCCCATGGTCTGGATCAGGGCCGGGTCACTGCACTGGCGTTTGACGTGGCGGTGATGACCAACCTGTCCCGCGATCACCTCGATTACCACGGCACCATGGAGGCCTACGCCGAAGCGAAGGCCAAGCTGTTTGCTTGGAATGACCTGAAGTGCCGCGTGGTCAATCTGGACGACGATTTCGGCCGGCAACTGGCCGCTGAAAAGCGTGATTCGCGTTTGATTACATATAGCTTGCTCGACAGCAGTGCCTATCTGTATGTCCGCGAAGCGCAGTTCGACGACCATGGCGTGCGCGCCACGCTGGTCACGCCGCAAGGCGAGCATCATCTGCGCAGCACATTGCTGGGCCGTTTCAACCTGAGCAACGTACTGGCTGCGGTCGGCGCCTTGCTCGGTCTGGACTACGCCCTCGACGAAATCCTCAAGGTGCTGCCGAAACTCGAAGGCCCGGCCGGACGCATGCAGCGTCTCGGCGGTGGTACTCAGCCGCTGGTGGTGGTCGATTACGCCCACACGCCGGATGCGCTGGAAAAAGTTCTGACCGCACTGCGTCCACACGTCAAAGGCCAGTTGCTGTGCCTGTTCGGTTGCGGCGGTGATCGCGATCGCGGCAAACGTCCGTTGATGGCCGAAGTGGTCGAGCGTCTGGCCGACCGCGTGCTGGTCACCGATGACAATCCGCGCACCGAAGATCCGGCGGTGATTTTCGATGACATCCGCGCCGGTTTTGCGGCTGTGGATAACGTGACGTTCGTGGCCGGCCGTGGCCAGGCCATCGCGCAATTGATCGCCAGCGCCTCGGCGGATGACGTGGTGGTCCTGGCCGGCAAAGGTCACGAGGACTATCAGGAAATCAACGGCGAGCGCCACGCATTCTCTGATCTGGTCGAGGCGGATCACGCCCTGACCGCGTGGGAGGTGGCCCATGCTTAAGGCCCTGAAACTCAGCGAGCTGACCAATGCACTCGACGCACGTCTGATCAGTGCAGACGCCAGTTTTGACGGCGTGAGCATCGACAGCCGCGCCATCAAGGCTGGCCAACTGTTTATTGCGCTGACCGGCCCGCGTTTCGACGGTCATGACTATTTGAACGACGTCGCTGCAAAAGGCGCGGTCGCGGCGCTGGTCGAGCGCGAAGTCGCCGACAGCACGCTGCCGCAATTGCTGGTCAAGGACACCCGTCAGGCCCTCGGCCAGTTGGGCGCGCTGAACCGTGCCGCATTTACCAAACCGGTTGCAGCTGTCACCGGCTCCAGCGGCAAGACCACGGTCAAGGAAATGCTCGCGAGCATCCTGCGCACGCGCGGCTCGGTGCACGCGACCCGTGGCAACCTGAACAACGACCTCGGCGTGCCGCTGACCCTGCTCGAACTTGCCCCGGAACACAGCGCGGCAGTGATCGAACTGGGTGCTTCGCGTCTGGGTGAAATCGCCTACACCGTCGGGCTGACCAAACCGCACGTAGCGATCCTCAACAACGCCGGCACCGCTCACGTCGGTGAGTTCGGCGGGCCGGAGAAAATCGTCGAAGCCAAAGGCGAAATCATCGAAGGGCTGGCGGCCGATGGCGTCGCCGTGCTGAACCTCGATGACAAGGCGTTCGGTATCTGGAAGACCCGCGCTGCCGGTCGCAAGGTGCTGACCTTTGCCCTGAGCAACACCCAGGCAGATTTCCACGCCAGCGATCTGGCCACTGACGCCCGTGGCTGCCCGGCGTTCAACCTGCACAGTCCTGAAGGTGTGGAACGGGTTCAACTGAACCTGCTCGGCACCCATAACGTCGCCAATGCCCTGGCCGCTGCCGCTGCCGCTCACGCCCTGGGCGTGTCGCTGTTCGGCATCGCCACCGGGCTTGGCGCGGTACAACCGGTCAAGGGTCGCACCGTCGCGCAACTGGCGAAAAACGGCATGCGCGTGATCGATGACACTTACAACGCGAACCCCACCTCCATGTGTGCGGCCGTTGATATACTCGCCGGCTTTTCCGGCCGCACCGTTCTGGTGCTCGGGGATATCGGCGAGTTGGGCGACTGGGCGGAGCAGGGGCACCGCGACGTGGGCGAATACGCCCGGGGCAAGGTTTCCGCGCTTTACGCCGTCGGGCCGAACATGGTCCACGCCGTGAACGCATTCGGCAACGAGGCGCATCACTTCGGCACACAGGCCGAACTGATCCAGGCCCTCGGCGCCGAGCAGGACAAAAACACCACCATTTTGATCAAGGGTTCGCGCAGCGCAGCGATGGAAAACATCGTTGCGGCCCTGTGCGGGTCCAGTCTGGAGAAACATTAATGCTGCTGCTGCTAGCGGAGTATCTGCAACAGTTCTACAAAGGCTTCGCGGTCTTCCAGTACCTGACCCTGCGCGGGATCCTCGGTGTGCTGACCGCGCTGGTCCTGTCGCTGTGCTATGGCCCGTGGATGATCCGCACCCTGCAGAACCGTCAGATCGGTCAGTCCGTTCGTAACGACGGCCCGCAATCGCACCTGTCCAAATCCGGTACGCCGACCATGGGTGGCGCGCTGATTCTGTCTTCGATCGGCGTCAGCACGTTGCTGTGGGCTGACCTGAGCAATCGTTATGTCTGGACCGTTCTGCTGGTGACCCTGCTGTTCGGCGCCATCGGCTGGGTCGACGACTACCGCAAGGTCATCGAGAAGAACTCCCGTGGTCTGCCGAGTCGCTGGAAGTATTTCTGGCAGTCGGTGTTCGGCCTCGGCGCGGCGATCTTCCTTTATATGACCGCTGCCACTCCGGTGGAAACCACCCTGATCCTGCCGATGCTCAAGGACTACAGCATTCCGCTGGGCGCCGGTTTCATCGTGCTGACTTACTTCGTGATCGTCGGTTCGAGCAACGCGGTCAACCTGACCGACGGTCTCGACGGTCTGGCGATCATGCCGACAGTGATGGTCGGCGGCGGCCTGGGCATCTTCTGCTACCTGTCGGGTAACGTGAAATTCGCTGAATACCTGCTGATCCCGTACGTACCGGGCGCAGGCGAACTGATCGTGTTCTGCGGCGCGCTGATCGGTGCCGGCCTGGGCTTCCTGTGGTTCAACACCTATCCGGCGCAAGTCTTCATGGGTGACGTCGGCGCACTGGCGCTGGGCGCAGCCCTGGGCACCATCGCGGTGATCGTCCGTCAGGAAATCGTCCTGTTCATCATGGGCGGCGTGTTCGTGATGGAAACCCTGTCAGTCGTGATTCAGGTTGCTTCCTTTAAGCTGACCGGTCGCCGTGTGTTCCGCATGGCTCCGATACACCACCACTTTGAACTCAAGGGCTGGCCCGAGCCGCGTGTGATCGTCCGTTTCTGGATCATCACCGTGATTCTCGTGCTGATCGGCCTTGCCACCCTGAAGCTGAGGTAGAACGAGTGTCTCTGATCGCTTCTGACCACTTCCGCATCGTTGTCGGCCTCGGCAAGAGCGGCATGTCCCTGGTTCGCTTCCTGGCGAACCGGGGCGTGGCGTTTGCGGTGGCCGACACGCGGGAAAATCCACCGGAACTGGCCACGCTCCAGCGTGACTATCCGCACGTGGAAGTGCGTTGTGGCGAGCTGGACGTCGAGTTCCTGTGCCGTGCCGACGAGCTCTACGTGAGCCCCGGTCTGGCGCTGGCGACCCCGGCCCTGCAAGCCGCCGCGGCCCGTGGCGTGAAGTTGTCCGGCGACATCGAGCTGTTCGCGCGTAACGCGAAGGCGCCGATTGTGGCCATCAGCGGTTCCAACGCGAAAAGCACCGTCACCACCCTGGTCGGCGAGATGGCGGCTGCGGCCGGCAAACGTGTGGCAGTGGGCGGCAACCTCGGTACGCCGGCGCTGGACCTGCTCAGCGATGACGTCGAGCTGTACGTGATGGAGCTGTCGAGCTTCCAGCTGGAAACCACCGACCAGCTCAACGCCGAAGTGGCGACCGTGCTCAACATCAGCGAAGACCACATGGATCGCTACAGCGGTCTGCCGGCCTATCACCTGGCCAAGCACCGGATCTTCCGTGGCGCCAAGCAGTTCGTGGTCAACCGTCAGGACGCGTTGACCCGTCCGCTGATGGGCGAGGGCCAGCCATGCTGGACCTTCGGTCTCACCAAACCCGATTTCAAGGCGTTCGGCCTGCGCGAAGAGAATGGCGAGAAATACCTGGCCTTTGAATTCCAGAACCTGATGCCGGTACGTGAACTGAAGATTCGCGGCGCCCACAACCAGTCCAACGCCCTCGCGGCGCTGGCGCTCGGACATGCAGTCGGTCTGCCGTTCGACGCCATGCTTGCGGCCCTGCGCAACTTCGCCGGCCTCGAGCATCGCTGCCAATGGGTGCGTGACCTGGGCGGCGTCGGTTACTACAACGATTCCAAAGCCACCAACGTCGGCGCCGCACTGGCTGCCATCGAAGGCCTGGGTGCGGACATCGACGGCAAGGTCGTGCTGATCGCCGGTGGCGACGGCAAGGGTGCCGAATTCAAGGACCTGCGTGACCCGGTAGCCGCTCATTGCCGCGCCGTGATCCTGATGGGCCGCGACTCCGACAAGATCGGCGAGGCCATCGGCGACGCCGTGCCGCTGATCCGCGCCAGTTCGCTGGTCGATGCGGTCGAACAATGCCGCGCCGCCGCCCAACCGGGTGACGTGGTGCTGCTGTCGCCGGCCTGCGCCAGTTTCGACATGTTCAAGAATTACGAAGACCGTGGTCACCAGTTCGTCCGCGCTGTGGAGGAACTGGCATGAGCCTGAGAAACATCATCAAGCCGTATCCGTCGCCGATCATCACCGGGCGCGGGATCGACCTCGACTTCCCGATGCTCGCCGGTTGCCTGGCGCTGCTCGGCCTCGGCCTGATCATGATCGCTTCGGCATCGACCGAAGTCGGTGCGGTGCAGTCGGGCAGTGCTCTTTATTACATGACCCGTCACCTGATCTACGTGGTGCTGGGACTGGGCGCGTGCATCGTCACCATGATGATTCCGATCGCCACCTGGCAGCGGCTGGGCTGGCTGATGCTGATTGGTGCGTTCGGTCTGTTGGTGATGGTGATCGTCCCGGGGATCGGCCGTGAAGTGAACGGTTCGATGCGCTGGATCGGTTTCAGCTTCTTCAACGTTCAGCCGTCCGAGATCGCCAAGGTGTTCGTGGTGATTTACCTCGCCGGTTATCTGGTGCGTCGCCAGAAGGAAGTGCGCGAGAGCTGGATGGGCTTCTTCAAGCCATTCATCGTGCTGCTGCCGATGGCCGGTCTGTTGCTGATGGAGCCGGACTTCGGTGCCACCGTCGTAATGATGGGCGCAGCGGCGGCGATGCTGTTCCTCGGCGGGGTCGGGTTGTTCCGGTTCTCGCTGATGGTGGTGCTGGCGGTGGCGGCGGTGGTGTTGCTGATTCAGATGCAACCGTACCGGATGGCGCGTCTGACCAACTTCGCCGACCCGTGGGCCGACCAGTTCGGCGCCGGATATCAATTGTCCCAGGCCTTGATCGCGTTCGGTCGCGGCGAGTGGCTGGGCGTGGGGCTGGGCAACAGCGTGCAGAAGCAGTTCTACCTGCCGGAAGCCCACACCGACTTCGTGTTCTCGGTACTGGCTGAAGAGCTGGGCGCGGTGGGTTCGCTGTGCACCGTGGCGTTGTTCGTGTTCGTGTGTATTCGCGGCATGTACATCGGTCTGTGGGCCGAGAAAGCCAAACAGTTTTTTGCCGCTTATGTTGCCTACGGTCTGTCGTTCCTGTGGATCGGCCAGTTCCTGATCAACATCGGCGTGAACGTCGGCCTGCTGCCGACCAAGGGTCTGACCTTGCCGTTCCTCAGTTATGGCGGCAGTTCCCTGGTGATCTGCTGCGCCTGCCTTGGCTTGTTGCTGAGGATCGAGTGGGAGAGTCGGACCCACCTGGGCAGTGAAGAGATGGAATTCCATGAGAGCGACTTCGCGGAGGAGCCGAATCATGGGCGCTAACGTATTGATCATGGCCGGTGGTACCGGTGGCCACGTGTTCCCGGCACTGTCCTGCGCCCGTGAGTTTCAGGCACGCGGCTATACCGTGCACTGGCTCGGCACGCCACGCGGGATCGAAAACGACCTGGTGCCGGCCGCCGGCCTCGAATTGCACCGCATCAACGCCAGCGGTCTGCGCGGCAAGGGCAAGCTGTCGCTGCTCAAGGCGCCGTTCATGCTGCTGAAGTCGGTGTGGCAGGCGCGGGCGATCATTCGCCGGCTGCGTCCGGTGTGTGTGGTCGGCTTCGGTGGTTACGTGACCGGCCCTGGTGGCATCGCCGCGAAACTGGCCGGCGTACCGGTGATCGTTCATGAGCAGAACGCCGTGGCCGGCACCGCCAATCGGTTGCTGGTGCCGTTCGCCGCCCGGGTGTGTGAAGCCTTCCCCGACACCTTTACCCTGTCGGACAGCCGCCGTACCACCGGTAACCCGGTGCGCAGCGAGCTGTTCCTCGAAACACCGCGTGCGGCACTGGCCGGACGCAAGGCGCGTTTGCTGATCCTGGGCGGAAGCCTGGGCGCAGAACCGTTGAACAAGTTGCTGCCTGAAGCCTTGGCACAAGTCGCTGCCGACTTGCGCCCGGAAGTGTTTCATCAGGCCGGCAAAAATCACGATGAAGTGACTGCAGAGCGCTACCGCGCCGCCGGCGTGGACGCGCAGGTGCAGCCCTTCATCAAGGACATGGCCCAGGCCTATGGCTGGGCCGATCTGGTGGTGTGCCGCGCAGGCGCATTGACCGTCAGTGAGCTGGCTGCCGCCGGTCTGCCCTCGATGCTGGTGCCCTTGCCCCACGCGATCGACGATCACCAGACCCGCAACGCCGATTATTTGGCCCGCGAAGGCGCTGCCTTCCTGATGCCGCAAAGAACGACTGGTGCCGCGGACCTTGCCGCGCGCCTGACAGAGGTCTTGATGCAACCGCAACGACTCGAAGAAATGGCCCAAGCGGCCCGCCGTCTGGCAAAACCCGAAGCCACCCGCAGCGTGGTCGATACCTGTCTGGAGGTGGCCCATGGTTGAGAATCAGAAAGCCATGCCGCAACCGGAAATGCGCCGCATCCGTCGCATCCACTTCGTCGGGATCGGCGGCGTGGGCATGTGCGGCATTGCCGAAGTGCTGCTGAACCTGGGTTACGCCGTGTCCGGCTCCGACCTCAAGGCTTCGCCGGTCACTGAGCGTCTGGAATCCTTCGGTGCGCAGATCTTCATCGGTCACCGTGCCGAGAACGCCGCTGCCGCCGATGTGCTGGTGGTATCGAGCGCCGTGAACACCTCCAACCCGGAAGTCGCGACCGCCCTTGAGCGTCGTATTCCGGTGGTGCCACGTGCCGAGATGCTCGCCGAGCTGATGCGCTACCGCCACGGCATCGCCGTTGCCGGTACCCACGGCAAAACCACCACCACCAGCCTGATCGCTTCGGTGTTCGCGGCCGGTGGCCTGGACCCGACGTTCGTCATCGGTGGCCGTCTGAACGCTGCGGGCACCAATGCCCAGCTCGGCACCAGCCGCTACCTGATCGCCGAGGCCGACGAGAGCGACGCCAGCTTCCTGCACCTGCAACCGCTGGTGGCCGTGGTCACCAACATCGACGCCGACCACATGGCGACCTACGACGGTGACTTCAACAAACTGAAGAAAACCTTCGTCGAGTTCCTGCACAACCTGCCGTTCTACGGTCTGGCGGTGATGTGTCTGGACGACCCGGTGGTGCGTGAAATCCTGCCGCAGGTGAAACGTCCGACCGTGACCTACGGCTTCAGCGAAGACGCTGACGTGCGCGCCATCAATGTGCGCCAGCAAGGCATGCAGACCTTCTTCACCGTGCTGCGCCCTGATCGCGAGCCGCTGGATGTGTCCGTGAACATGCCGGGCAACCACAACGTGCTCAATTCCCTGGCGACCATCTGCATCGCCACCGACGAAGGCGTCAGTGATGAAGCCATCGTTCAGGGGCTGTCCGGGTTCCAGGGTGTCGGTCGTCGCTTCCAGGTCTACGGCGAACTGCCGGTGGACGGCGGCAACGTGATGCTGGTCGATGACTACGGTCACCACCCGACCGAAGTCGCGGCCGTGATCAAGGCTGTGCGCGGTGGCTGGCCAGAGCGCCGCCTGGTGATGGTCTACCAGCCGCACCGCTACAGCCGCACCCGTGACCTGTACGACGACTTCGTCAATGTACTGGCCGACGCCAACGTGCTGCTGCTGATGGAAGTCTATCCGGCCGGCGAAGAGCCGATTCCGGGGGCTGACAGCCGCAAACTGTGCAACAGCATCCGTCAGCGCGGTCAGCTAGACCCGATCTACATCGAGCGCGGTGTCGATCTCGCGCCGCTGGTCAAGCCGCTGCTGCGTGCCGGTGACATTCTGCTGTGCCAGGGCGCCGGTGACATCGGCGGCCTCGCACCGAAACTGTTGAAAAGCGAGTTGTTCGCCGGTGCCGTGGCGGCGCCGGTCGAGGGGAAGTTGAAATGACTGCTGCCTACGCCAATCTGTTCTCCACCATTGCCCCGAAAGACTTCGGCCGGGTTGCCGTGCTGTTCGGTGGCTTGAGTGCCGAGCGTGAAGTCTCGCTGAAGTCCGGCAACGCCGTGCTCACTGCGCTGCAAAGCGCCGGTGTGGACGCGTTCGGGATCGACGTCGGTGCCGACATTCTGCAGCGCTTGTTGAGCGAGAAGATCGACCGCGCGTTCATCATCCTCCACGGTCGTGGCGGTGAAGACGGCAGCATGCAGGGCCTGCTCGAAGTGGCCGGCATTCCGTACACCGGCAGCGGCATCCTGGCTTCCGCGCTGGCGATGGACAAACTGCGCACCAAGCAGGTCTGGCACACGTTGGGGATTCCGACGCCGCGTCACGCCGTGCTGCGCAGCGAGGCCGATTGTATTTCGGCAGCGACGGAACTGGGCTTCCCTTTGATCGTCAAACCGGCGCATGAAGGTTCAAGTATCGGGATGGCCAAAGTGAGTTCTGCGTCCGAGTTGATCGACGCATGGAAAGCGGCCAGTACCTACGATTCGCAAGTGTTGGTCGAGCAATGGATCCACGGTCCGGAGTTCACCATCGCCACCCTGCGTGACCAGGTGTTGCCTCCTATCGCCCTGGGTACGCCACACACGTTCTACGACTACGACGCCAAGTACATCGCCAACGATACCCAGTATCGGATTCCGTGCGGGCTGGATGCCGCCAAGGAAAAAGAACTCATGGACCTCACGGCGCAAGCCTGCGAGGCGCTGGGCATCGGTGGTTGGGGTCGGGCGGACGTGATGCAGGACGCCGACGGCAAATTCTGGTTCCTGGAAGTCAACACCGCTCCCGGCATGACCGATCACAGCCTGGTACCGATGGCGGCGAAAGCGGCCGGTCTGGATTTCCAGCAACTGGTCCTGGCCATTCTGGCCGCCAGTGTCGATGCCGATGGCAAGAAAGAGGCGCGAGGTTAAGACCATGCAAGGCGCACAGCTCAGACATCAGCCACCCGCTCCCGGCCGCAAGCCGGTGCCGCGGGGTGCCAGCCGAATGGTGGCCAAAGAGCCGATGTCCGCGCGCCTGCCCAAAGCCAATTTCGGCTTTCTGAAAAGCCTGTTCTGGCCGGTGTTGCTGGTGGTGCTCGGGTTCGGCACCTACGAAGGCGCGCAGCGGTTGTTGCCGTACGCCGACCGGCCGATCACCAAGATCGCGGTGCAGGGCGACCTGAGCTATATCAGCCAGCAAGCGGTGCAGCAGCGAATCGCCCCGTACGTGGCGTCGAGCTTCTTCACCATCGACCTGGCGAGCATGCGCACCGAGCTGGAGCAGATGCCGTGGATCGCTCACGCCGAAGTCCGTCGGGTGTGGCCGGACCAGGTGGTGATCCGCCTCGAAGAGCAACTGCCTGTGGCCCGTTGGGGCGACGAGTCGCTGCTCAACAACCAGGGCCAGGCGTTCACGCCCAAGGAACTGGCGAACTACGAACACTTGCCACAGCTGTTCGGCCCGCAGCGGGCCCAGCAGCAAGTGATGCAGCAGTATCAGGTGCTGAGCCAGATGCTCAGGCCAATGGGCTTCTCGATTGCGCGCCTTGAGCTGCGTGAACGTGGCAGCTGGTTCCTGACTACCGGTGCCGGCAGTTCCGGCCCCGGCATCGAGTTGCTGCTGGGACGCGGCAACCTGGTGGAAAAGATGCGCCGCTTCATTGCCATCTATGACAAGACGCTTAAAGACCAGATTACGAACATTGCGCGCATCGATCTGCGCTATGCCAACGGCCTCGCTGTTGGCTGGCGGGAACCAGTAGCGCCGACGACAGCCCAACCCGCTGTCGCAAAGAATTAAGAAGAGGCAGGACCCATGGCAAACGTGCAAAGCGGCAAAATGATCGTCGGTCTCGATATCGGCACCTCCAAGGTGGTGGCGCTGGTCGGCGAGGTTGCGGACGACGGCTCGCTGGAAATCGTCGGGATCGGCACTCATCCGTCCCGCGGCCTGAAGAAAGGCGTGGTGGTGAACATCGAGTCCACCGTGCAATCGATCCAGCGCGCGATCGAAGAAGCCCAACTGATGGCGGGCTGCCGCATTCACTCGGCGTTCGTCGGCGTGGCGGGCAATCACATCCGCAGCCTGAACTCCCACGGCATCGTGGCGATTCGTGATCGCGAAGTCAGCTCGGCTGACCTGGAGCGCGTACTCGACGCCGCCCAGGCTGTGGCGATCCCGGCTGACCAGCGGGTGCTGCACACCTTGCCGCAGGACTACGTGATCGATAACCAGGAAGGCGTGCGCGAGCCGCTGGGCATGTCCGGCGTGCGTCTCGAAGCCAAGGTCCACGTGGTCACCTGCGCCGTCAACGCTGCACAGAACATTGAAAAATGCGTGCGCCGCTGCGGTCTGGAAATCGACGACATCATTCTCGAGCAACTGGCCTCGGCCTACTCGGTACTGACCGACGACGAAAAAGAGCTGGGCGTGTGCCTGGTCGACATCGGCGGCGGCACCACCGACATCGCGATCTTCACCGAAGGCGCCATCCGCCACACGGCCGTGATCCCGATTGCCGGGGACCAGGTGACCAACGACATCGCCATGGCGTTGCGCACCCCGACCCAGTACGCCGAAGAGATCAAGATCCGTTACGCCTGCGCCCTGGCCAAACTGGCCGGTGCCGGCGAAACCATCAAGGTGCCGAGCGTCGGCGACCGTCCGCCGCGCGAACTGTCCCGTCAGGCCCTGGCCGAAGTGGTCGAGCCGCGTTACGACGAGCTGTTCACCCTGATCCAGGCCGAGCTGCGTCGCAGCGGCTACGAAGACCTGATCCCGGCCGGCATCGTGCTGACCGGCGGTACGTCGAAAATGGAAGGCGCCACCGAACTGGCCGAGGAAATCTTCCACATGCCGGTCCGCCTGGGCGTGCCCCATGGCGTGAAAGGTCTGGATGACGTGGTACGCAACCCGATTTATTCCACTGGCGTTGGCTTGTTGATGTACGGCCTGCAAAAGCAGTCCGACGGGATCTCGTTCTCGGGCATCGGCAGCCGCGACAGCTACAGCAACGATGAGCCTCAGGCGCCGTTGCTGGACCGTTTGAAGAAGTGGGTTCAAGGCAACTTCTAAAGCTTTACCGCAGCACCGCAACAAAATGCAGTAGGCGAAAAAACTAGAGAATGTAAGGAGAGGGAAAATGTTCGAACTCGTAGACAACATCCCCGCAAGCCCGGTAATCAAAGTTATCGGTGTTGGCGGTGGCGGCGGCAACGCTGTCAACCACATGGTCAAGAGCAACATCGAAGGCGTCGAGTTCATCTGCGCCAACACCGATGCTCAAGCGCTGAAAAACATCGGCGCGCGCACCATTCTGCAACTGGGCACCGGTGTGACCAAAGGCCTGGGCGCCGGCGCCAACCCGGAAGTCGGCCGTCAGGCTGCGCTGGAAGATCGCGAGCGCATCGCTGAAGTGCTGGCCGGCACCAACATGGTGTTCATCACCACTGGCATGGGCGGTGGTACCGGTACCGGTGCTGCGCCGATCATCGCCGAAGTGGCCAAGGAAATGGGCATCCTGACCGTTGCTGTCGTAACGCGTCCGTTCCCGTTCGAAGGCCGCAAGCGTATGCAGATCGCCGACGAAGGCATCCGCATGCTCTCCGAAAGCGTCGACTCGTTGATCACCATTCCTAACGAGAAGCTGCTGACCATCCTCGGTAAAGACGCAAGCCTGCTGTCGGCTTTCGCCAAGGCTGACGATGTACTGGCCGGTGCCGTTCGCGGTATCTCCGACATCATCAAGCGTCCGGGCATGATCAACGTCGACTTCGCCGACGTGCGTACCGTGATGAGCGAAATGGGCATGGCGATGATGGGCACTGGCTGCGCCAGCGGTCCGAACCGTGCACGTGAGGCGACCGAAGCGGCCATCCGCAACCCGCTGCTGGAAGACGTGAACCTGCAAGGCGCACGCGGCATCCTGGTGAACATCACTGCCGGTCCTGACCTGTCCCTGGGTGAGTACTCCGACGTGGGTTCGATCATCGAAGCCTTCGCCTCCGAGCACGCGATGGTCAAGGTCGGTACCGTTATCGATCCGGACATGCGCGACGAGCTGCACGTAACCGTGGTTGCCACCGGTCTGGGCGCGAAAATCGAGAAACCTGTGAAGGTCATCGACAACACCGTTCACACCTCCATGGCTGCCGCTCAGGTGCAACAACCGGCTCCCGCCCGTCAGGAAGCGCCAGCGGTGAACTACCGTGATCTGGACCGTCCGACCGTCATGCGCAACCAGGCTCAGGCCGGTGCTGCGACTGCCGCGAAGATGAATCCGCAAGATGACCTGGACTACCTGGACATCCCGGCTTTCCTGCGTCGTCAGGCTGATTGATGGAATGTATCAGGGCTATGAAGGTGATTGGTGTTCAGCAAAGGCATGGTCTGCTATCATCGCCAGCCTTTGTTGATACCAGTTCGCAATTTGCGCTGAAGCGGCCCAAGCCATGATTAAACAACGCACACTGAAAAATATTATCCGTGCCACAGGTGTAGGCCTGCACTCCGGGGAGAAGGTCTACCTGACCCTCAAGCCTGCGCCTGTCGACACTGGCATTGTGTTTTGTCGCGCTGACCTCGACCCTGTGGTGCAGATTCCTGCCCGCGCGGAAAACGTCGGTGAAACCACTATGTCGACGACGCTGATTAACGGCGACGTCAAAGTGGACACGGTAGAGCACTTGCTCTCGGCCATGGCTGGCCTGGGCATCGATAACGCCTACGTCGAGCTCTCCGCGTCCGAAGTCCCGATCATGGACGGTAGCGCAGGACCTTTCGTATTCCTGATTCAATCGGCAGGCCTGGAAGAACAGGACGCCGCCAAGAAATTCATCCGCATCCTGCGTGAAGTGACAGTGGAAGACGGCGACAAGCGCGCCACTTTCGTCCCTTTCGAAGGGTTCAAGGTGAGCTTCGAGATCGATTTCGATCACCCGGTTTTCCGGGACCGCACCCAAAGTGCAAGCGTGGATTTTTCCAGCACTTCGTTCGTAAAAGAAGTCAGCCGCGCCCGTACTTTCGGTTTCATGAGTGACATCGAGTACCTGCGCAAGCACAACCTCGCACTCGGCGGCAGCGTTGAAAACGCGATCGTGGTCGATGCCGATGGCGTACTGAACGAAGACGGCCTTCGCTATGAAGACGAATTCGTGAAGCACAAGATCCTCGATGCAATTGGCGACCTGTACCTGCTGGGCAATAGCCTGATTGGTGAGTTCAAGGGCTTCAAGTCCGGCCACGCACTGAACAACCAGCTGCTGCGCAAGTTGATTGAGCAGACAGATGCCTGGGAAGTCGTGACGTTCGAAGACGCCAGCACCGCACCAATCTCTTACATGCGCCCGGTTGCGGCGGTGTAAGTAAAAAACCTCTCTAGTTTTTTGAAGGCCACCTTTGGGTGGCCTTTTTTTATGCCTGTTTTCAGGACGCCACCACCACTCGATTCCGGCCACCTTCCTTGGCCTGATACAGCGCTTTGTCCGCTGCAAACATCAACTGCTCCAGACTGATTTCGCTCGCCGCTGTCCAGGTGCTGATACCGATGCTCACGGTCATCGGCACTTCATCCCCCTCCAGGCGCGGTAACTGTTCCACCGCCGCCCGCACATGCTCGGCAATCTGTTGCGCGCCGACGCTGTCGGTTTCGGCCAGGATCACCGAGAACTCTTCACCGCCATAACGTGCCACCAGATCCGCCGGGCGCCGCACATTGGCGCTAATCACTTTGGCCAGTTCACGCAGTGCCTGATCCCCGGCCTGATGGCCATGCCGGTCGTTGAATGCCTTGAAGTGATCGGCATCGACCATCAGCACCGACAGTGCCTTGCCCGAGCGCTGGGCACGAAACCATTCGTGTCGCAGCGCCTGATCGAGCATCCGCCGGTTGGCGACGCCGGTCAGGGCATCGGTGGCCGCCAGTTGCGCCAGTTCTCGTTCGGCCCGTTGCCGCAGGCGCAGCTCCCGGGCCAGCAGCCAGGTCAGCCATAACAGGC
This sequence comes from Pseudomonas sp. FW215-R2, assembly GCF_058789255.1. Classification (NCBI taxonomy): domain Bacteria; kingdom Pseudomonadati; phylum Pseudomonadota; class Gammaproteobacteria; order Pseudomonadales; family Pseudomonadaceae; genus Pseudomonas; species Pseudomonas sp. FW215-R2. The sequence continues at coordinate 9,691 of NZ_JBYTBO010000017.1, read as the reverse complement.
CGAGGCAAAGCACACCGGTGGCACCGCTGATCAGAATCGCCGTGCGCTTCCACGCCCCGAACACTTCATCGCTCGACAGCGCAACGATGACTGTCAGCGGCAGGTTGCCGACCTGAGAGTAGGTGTAAAGCCGTTGCTGGTGATCCATGCTCGAAATGCTGCTGAAACTGCCATTGCCGCTGCGGTCGCGCAGAATCCGCACCACATTGGGACGGGCGGCAAAACTCTTGCCGATCGAATCGCTTTGCAGATAGGGCTTCTGGGCCAGCAGGATACCGTCGTTGTTGATGATGTTCAGCGTGCTGTCGACGCCGATGTCGAGGCTGTTGAACAACTGGTCGAAGTAATCGAGCTTCATCGAAGCGACCGCCACACCCAGGAATTCACCGGTGTCCGAAGAGATGCGCCGGCTGAAGCTGACACGCCACTGGTTGGCGTCGTCGCAGTCGCAACGTGGCTTGAACGGGCGGCTGATGTACATGCCGGTGTCGCGGTTGAAGGCGTGGGCGAGAAAGTAATCGCGGTCGGCGAAATTGCCCGGCAGCGGTTCGACCCGCGAGGAGTCGGCGATGACCTCGCCATGTTTGTCGAGCAGCAGGATGTCGCCCTTGAAGCGCGCCGTCGTCGAGCGGTCGAACAGCGCCAGGTGACGAATCTGCGGTGACACGCTTTTCAGGTCATCGCGCTGGGCCGCTGCGATCAGCCCTTGCAGGGTCAGGTCGTACAGCTCAACGGTGCGCAACACATCGGCATCGATGAGTTGGGCGATGGTGGTGGCACTGCGCGTTGCCGATTCCTGAGCGTTGGCGTGCTCACGAATCAGCAGAAAAGTGACGATGCACACAATCGCGATGACGCTCAGCAGACTGCCGAGGATCAACAGCAACTCGGGGCGTCCGGTCTTGCCCGCAACGGGTGGGGTACGGCTCGCGATCATGGTTGGGTTATCGGTTGAAGAGTCTTCTAAGCGTAGTTGTACAAACGTCGCTGCCGCACACGCAAGAAAAAGGCCAGCGCATAAGGCTGGCCTTCTTACTGTAGCGCCGATCTTAGAAGACGTTGATCGGGTAGTCGATGATCACGCGGTATTCATCTGTGTCCGTATCCAGCGCGCCGTAACCGTTGCCGCCACGGTTGGTGGCCCATTGCAGACGTACCGCCAGGTCTTTGGCCTGGCCGCTCTGCACCACGTACTTGAGGTCGATGTCACGTTCCCAGTGCTTGGCGTTGCGACCTTCGGCGCTGTACCACGTGGCGTAGCCTTTGCTGTCCGGGTCGACCTTGGTCAGGTCCAGCGTGCCGCGCGAGTAGGACACGGCCGAAGTCAGACCCGGCATGCCGAGACCAGCGAAGTCGTAGGCGTACTTGAGTTTCCACGAGCGCTCGTTCGGGCCGTTGAAGTCCGAGTACTGCTGGGAGTTGTCGAGGTAGATGCTGTCGCCCTGGCTGATGTAGTCGAACGGCGTGTTGCCGTTGACCCGCTGGTACGCGGCGGTGACGCTGTGGCTGCCGATGCCGACGGTGAAATGCAGGCTGTAGGTGTTGTTGTCGATGTTGCCCAGCAACGCGTCGCCGGTGTCCTGCGTGTGATAGAAGTGCAGGCCCGGGTTGAGGGTCACCAGATCATTCAGCGCCCAGGTGTAGTCGAGGTCGTAGTAGTACTGGTTCCAGATGTCCTTCAGCTCGGAAGCATAAAGGCTGCTGGTCAGGCCTTCGACGCCGCTCCAGGCCACGCCGGCCCAGTTCAGGTGCTGGCTGTCATCGTGCTCGGCGAGCGTGCCGTAAGAGGTGCCGATGCGTTTGTGACCGCTCTGGTTGTACGGTTTGGTGAAACTGGCCTGGCCACCTTCGATCATCCAGCCGTCGAAGCTGTGGTTGGTCAGGCTGACGCCACGGAAGGTCTGCGGCAGCATGCGGCTTTCACCGCCGGCGATCACCGGGTTGGTGAGGAACAGGTCACCGGCCTTCAGTTCGGTATCGAACGCACGCATTTTCAGCGTGCCACCCGCGGTGGAGAACGAGCCCGGCGCTTTGCCGTTGCCGTCGCTGACCGGCAGGATGCTGGAGTTGTCCGTACCGCCACCACCGTCGAGTTTCAGACCGAGCATGGCGTGGGCATCAATGCCGAAACCGACCGTGCCTTTGGTGTAGCCCGACTGGAATTTGCCGAGGAAACCCTGGCCCCACTCGATGTTGTCGTCCGTCTGCTGCAGGCGGTTACGGTTCATGTAGTAGTTGCGGGCATTGAGGTTGAGGCTCGAGCCTTCGACGAAGCCTTCTTTCTCGGGTTCGGCGGCGTGGGCGGCGGGGGCAATCGTTGCGGCAATTGCAATGAACAGCGGGGTGAAGCGAACTGGGTAACGCACGTGCGGTAAAGCTCCTTGGGTCAACTGACACTTCAATGTCTTGAGGTGCGGGATGTTTCTAATTGTAAGAGACGAACCAGGCCGCTTGCACACCACAACGAAAAAAGGCCGCTGAAAGTCAGCGGCCTGGAAGGACGACGGTTGAACGGGAAGAGCCAAACAACCGCGTCGAGGGAAACTGCGCTGTGTGCGACTCAGCTGTCTTTCTCGGCTGCCTGAACCTTGGAAGTTGCGGCCTGAGGGGCTTGCGTGGCGTCTTGGGCCTTGGCCATCACTTCTGCCTGATACTGCTCGAATGCCTGGGCGCGAGCGGCGTTTTGCGCTACGAACGACTGCGATTCTTCAGCCATCGCCATCGGCGACAGGATCAATGAGGACAAAACGAAAGCGCTGGCAATACCCATACTGTTGGACATCTTGAAAACCTTCTTGCTTGGCAAGTGCTGTTTGGTGCGGGCAAAGATAAGGTTGCCGGGCGTTGGGAAACAGCGTGATTTTCATAAATGACTGTTGCGGGAATGGCAACGATCCAGGTCCTCAGACCGGGAGGTGAATGCCAAAAGTGTTCATTCCGCGATCACTACGCACAAACACATCCCCACCATGCATCAACGCAATTGCCTTGACGATCGCCAGCCCCAGGCCGTGGTTGTTGCCGCTGTTGCTGCGCGACGCATCGACCCGGTAGAAGCGTTCGAACAAGCGCGGCAAATGTTCGCTGGCAATCGGTGAGCCGGGGTTGGCGACGCCGATGCTGACATGATGTTCCTCGACCTCGATCTGCACTTCGATCACCTGACCGGGCGCGGTGTGTTGCACCGCGTTGCTCAGCAGATTGATCAACGCCCGGCGCAAATGAGCGATCTCGATCTGCACCTGCGCGTCGCCGCTCACTCGTACTTCGACCTGTGCATCTTCGAGGATGAAATCGAGGTATTCGAGGGTGGTCGCCACTTCATCGGCGAGTGACGTCGAGGTCAGTTTGGTGGCCTTGCTGCCCTGGTCGGCACTGGCCAGAAACAGCATGTCGTTGATGATCGAGCGCAGGCGTTCCAGCTCTTCGAGGTTGGATTGCAGCACTTCGAAATAATGTTCGGCAGAACGCCCGCGAGTGAGGGCAACCTGAGTCTGGCCGATCAGGTTGGTCAACGGCGAGCGCAGTTCATGGGCGACGTCGGCATTGAACGATTCCAGCCGCGAGTAGGCTTGTTCAACCCGCTCCAGTGTCGAGTTGAACGAGTCGACAAACTGTTCGAGCTCCGGTGGCAGCGGCGACAGACGCAAGCGCCCGGCCCGCAGCGGCGGCGCCAGACGCTGCGCCTCGTGGGACAGCTTGATCAGTGGCTTGAGGCCGATCCGCGCTACCCAATAACCCAATGCCGACGCCATCAGCACGCCGACAATCGCCAGGCCGATCAAGGCAATCAAAAGATTGTGCTGGGTCTGGTGAAAGGTCTCGGTATCGATGCCGATCATGAAGCGCAGTGGCGGGCGTTGATCCTTGGCCGGCAACTCGGTCAGCAGCACTTTCAGCGGGTAATCATGGTTGGGCAGTTGCAGGTCGCGCATGCCCAGGGGGCCTTGGGCAAAGGCGCGGATCATGGCGTCCGGCTGGCCATATTCATAACCCGGGTCACCGCTCACCACCCAGAAGCGGATGCGTTTGTCTTCTTCGCCGAGCAAGTTCAGTTTGGCGTTGATCTTCACCCAATGTTCGGGAGTGCCGAATCGGTTGAGTGCCGACTCCAACACGCTATAACGCGCGTCCAGCTCGGCTTCCGGCAGCAACCCCAAGCCCTTGTCCACCTGCTGATACAGCGCGCCGCCGATCAACAGAAACACCAGCAGCGCCACCAGCGTGAACATTCCGCTCAGGCGCAGCGCAATCGAATTACTGGACACCACGGCTCTCCAGCACATACCCCATGCCACGGATGGTGTGCAGCAGTTTCTCGTCGAACGGCCCGTCGAGCTTGGCCCGCAGACGCTTGATCGCGACTTCGACGACGTTGGCGTCGCTGTCGAAATTGATGTCCCAGACCATTTCCGCAATCGCGGTTTTCGACAGGATCTCACCCTGGCGCCGGGCCAAAACGCTGAGCAGCGAAAACTCCTTGGCGGTCAGGTCCAGTCGCGTGCCGGCGCGGGTAGCCTTGCGGCTGATCAAATCTATCCACAGGTCGGCGATGCTCACTTGTACCGGTTCATGGCCGCCACTGCGACGGGTCAGCGCTTGCAGACGCGCCACCAGTTCGAGGAAGGAAAACGGTTTGCCGAGGTAATCGTCGGCACCGTCGCGCAAGCCCCTGATCCGGTCTTCGACCCGTTCGCGGGCGGTGAGCATGATCACCGGCGTCTGCTTGCGCGCACGCAACGCGCGCAGTACGCCGAAGCCGTCGAGGCCCGGCAGCATCACGTCGAGGACGATCACCGCGTAGTCGCTTTCCAGCGCCAGGTGCAGGCCCTCGATGCCGTCGCGAGCCAGATCCACGGTGTAACCCTGTTCCGTCAGGCCGCGGTGCAGATAGTCCGCGGTTTTCTCTTCGTCTTCGATAATCAGAACGCGCATGACCCGCCTCAGTCTGTCGTTGCCAGCGCCGCGACGGGCGATGGTTTGGGCTTGTGGAACAGCCGCTCAAGCCACAAGTATATGACCGGTGTGGTGAACAGCGTCAGCATCTGGCTGACCAGCAAGCCGCCCACGACCGCGATCCCCAGCGGCTGGCGCAGTTCGGCGCCGGTGCCGTAGCCGAGCATCAGCGGCAGCGCGCCGAGCAGGGCGGCGAGGGTGGTCATGATGATCGGCCGGAATCGCGTGATACACGCCTCGAAAATCGCATCCTGCGGCGACAGCCCGCGATGGCGTTGCGCTTCAAGAGCGAAGTCGATCATCAGGATGCCGTTCTTCTTGACGATACCGATCAGCAGCACCAGCCCGATCAGCGCCATGATCGAAAAGTCCTGGCCGCAGATCCACAGCATGATCACCGCGCCAAGGCCCGCTGCCGGCAAGGTCGAGATGATCGTCAGCGGGTGGACGAAGCTTTCATAAAGCACACCAAGGATGATGTACACCGCCACCAGCGCCGCCAGAATCAGCCACGGCTGGCTGGCCAGCGAACTCTGGAACGCCTGGGCCGCGCCCTGGAAGTTGCCGCTGATCGCGGTCGGCATGCCGATCTCGGCCTTGGCCTGATTGAGCAGGATCACCGCGTCACCCAATGCCACTCCGGGTGCCAGGTTGAACGACAGGTTGGCGGCCGGGAACATGCCGTCGTGGGCAATCGACAGTGGGCCGATGGTCGGTGCATCGAATCGGGCCAGCGCCGACAGCGGCACCATTTCCCCGCTCAGCGGTGAGCGCAAGTAGAAGTAGTTGAGGCTTTCGGCCTTGCCGCGCTGTTTGGTGTCCAGTTCCAGAATCACGTTGTACTGGTTGACCTGGGTCTGGAACTCGTTGATCTGCCGTTGCCCGAACGCGTCGTACAGCGCCTCGTCGACATCACTCGCCGTCAGGCCGAAACGCGCGGCGGCGCTGCGGTCGATGCTGATGTGGGTGATGCTGCCGCCCAGTTGCAGGTCGTTGGAAATGTCACGGAACGCCGGGTTGCTGCGCAGCTTTTCGGTGAGTTTCTGAGTCCAGGTGGCGAGGGTCGGCCCGTCGTTGCTCTTGAGCACATATTGATACTGCGCACGGCTCGGGCCGGAGCTGAGGTTGATGTCCTGGCCGGCGCGCAGGTAAAGCACGATGCCGGGGACTTTCATCAGTTGCGGACGGATGCGGTCGATGAACTGGCTGGCCGAAACGTCGCGATCACCGCGTTTTTTCAGAGCAATCCAGAAGCGGCCGTTGGCGATGGTCTGGTTGCTGCCGGACACACCCACCGAATGGGAAAACGCCTGGACGGCCGGGTCGGCGGCGACGATTTCGGCCATCGCCAGGTGTTTTTTCACCATGTCGCTGTAGGAAATGTCCGCGGCGGCTTCCGTCGTACCGAGGACGAAGCCGGTGTCCTGCACCGGGAAGAACCCTTTGGGGATAAAGATGTAACCACCGATGGCCATCGCTACAGAAACACCGAACACCGCGATCATCAGTTTCTGGTGGGCGAGGGCGCGGCGCAGGCCTGTTTCGTACCAGCCGAGCAGGCGCTCGCTGAACCCCGGTTTGTCATGGGCGTGATGCACCGGTTTGCGCATGAACAGCGCGGCGAGGGTTGGCGCCAACGTCAGCGACACCACCACGGAAATCATGATGGTCGAGGTCGCCGTCAGGGCAAATTCCTTGAACAGGCGCCCGACCACGCCGCCCATGAACAGCAGCGGAATGAACGCGGCCACCAGCGAGAAACTGATCGAGACCACGGTGAATCCGATCTCCCCGGCGCCCTTGACCGCCGCTTCGCGCATGCTGTCGCCGGCCTCCAGATGACGGTGAATGTTCTCCACCACCACGATCGCATCGTCGACCACAAACCCGACCGCCACCACAATCGCAACCAGCGTCAGGTTGTTCAGGCTGAAACCGAGTAAATACATCAGGGCGAAACTGGCGGTCAGCGACACACCGAGCACCGCCGAGACAATCATCGTCGCGGACAACTGGCGCAGGAACAGCGCCATCACCGCCACCACCAGCAGGATCGCGATCAGCAGGGTGATTTCCACTTCATGCAGGGAGGCACGAATGGTCTGGGTGCGGTCGATCAGCACTTTGACCTGCACCGAGGCCGGCAGCATGGCTTCGAGGCCGGGCAGGGCGGCTTGAATGCGGTCCACCGTCTCGACGATGTTGGCCCCCGGCTGGCGGGAGATCACCAGGTTCACCCCCGGTTGATCGCCGGCCCACGCTTGCACGTAGGCATCTTCCGAACCGTTGACGACTTTGGCGACATCTTTCAGGTGAACCGGGGCGCCATCCTTGTAGGAAACGATGAGCTGGCTGTATTCCTCAGGGTGGAACAACTGGTCGTTGGTCGACAGCGTGGAAATGCTCGACTCGCCGTACAGCGCACCTTTGGCGAGGTTGAGGCTGGTCTGCTGGATCGCCAGACGAATGTCGGCGAGGGTCAGGCCGATGGCGGCCAGTTTGTCCGCCGAGGCTTGTACACGAATCGCCGGACGTTGCTGACCGGTAATGTTGATCTGGCCTACACCGTCGATCTGACTGATCTGACGCGACAGCAGGGTTTCCACCAGGTCACTGAGTTCGGTACCGGGCATCTGGGTCGAGCTGACGCTGAGGATCAACACCGGGCTGTCGGCCGGGTTGACCTTCTTCCAGGTCGGCAGGGTCGGCATGTCTTTCGGCAGTTTGCCGGCGGCGGTGTTGATCGCGGCCTGCACTTCCTGGGCGGCGGTGTCGATGCTCTTGTCGAGGGTGAATTGCAGGGTCAGCAGGCTGGAGCCCAGCGCACTGCTGGAGGTCATCTGGGTCATGCCGGGGATGGCGCTGAATTGCACCTCCAGCGGCGTGGCCACGGACGACGCCATGGTGTCCGGACTGGCGCCGGGCAGTTGCGCGGAGACCTGGATCGTCGGAAATTCCGCTTCCGGCAACGGGGCAATCGGCAGGCGCGGGAAGGCAATCACCCCGACCAGCACCAGCGCGATGGTCAGCAGAATCGTCGCCACCGGGTGATCGATGCACCAGGTCGAAACGCCTTTGTGCTGCTTCATGGCTTGGGCTCCGCTTGCACCACCTGCGGCGGCTCGCTCATGACCTGCACGGTCGAACCGGGTTTGAGCCGTGACTGGCCGTCACTGACCAATACGTCGCCGGGTTTCACGCCCTTGATGATGTCCTGACCGCTGCCCTGGTAAACCATCTGCACCTGCACGGCTTCCACCTTGTCGCCGTTGACCCGGTATACAAAGTGTTGATCCAGTCCCCGTTGTACGACAGTGGGCGGGACCACCAGCGCATCTTTATCCAGTGCTGTCTGAATTTTTACCGTCACCAGCAGGCCGGGCCAGAGCTTCTGATTGGGGTTGTCGAATTCGGCCTTGGCGCGAATGGTGCCGGTGTTGGCGTTGATCTGGTTGTCGATCAGGGTCAGGTGACCTTCGCCGAGCAGGTTGCCGGTTTCGCCATCGGTGTCGGCGCCGATGTAGGCCTTGACCTGGGCGCGCTGCGGATCGCTGATCAAACCTTGCAGGGTCGGCAGCATTTGCTGCGGCAGGGAAAACTCTACGGCGATCGGGTCGATCTGGGTCACGGTGAACAGACCCTGAGTATCGGTCATGCGCAGGAAGTTGCCTTCGTCGACCGTGCGAATCCCGACGCGGCCGGTGACCGGGGAGCGAATCTGGGTGTAGGAAAGTTGTACCTGAGCCGCGTCAATCGAGGCCTGATTGCCTTGGGCGGTGGCTTTGAGCTGGTTGACCAGTGCCTGCTGCTGGTCGTAGGTCTGCTTCGATACACCGTCGTCGACGCTGAGCAGTTTGTAGCGCTTGAGGTTGACCAGCGCCACTTGCAGTTGCGCCTGGCTTTCGCCCAGTTGCGCCCGGGCCTGGTCGAGGCTGGCGCGGATCGAGCGGTCGTCGATGGTGGCGAGCAGGTCGCCCTGTTTGACCAGTTGACCCTCTTTGACCAGAAGTTTGGTGAGGATGCCGTCGATCTGCGGTCGCACCACGACGCTGTGCAGCGAGAGGACCGAGCCGATGCCGCTGGTGTAGCGGGGGACATCTTTTTCGCTGACGGCGACGACCCTGACCGGGATGGCGGTGGGGGCGGCGAGTTTGGCCGGTGCGGGTTTTATCGCGTACCACAGGCCAGCGGCTGCGAGGGCGATCAGCAGGGTGGCGAGCAGGGCCTTTTTCTTCTGGATTTGCATGCTTGTGGGGCGCCAGGGGGACGGGGTTTGGGCAGGTTGGTTCTTTATAAACTTGTTTGGGGGTCAGGAGGGTGACGGCTAGCTGTCGCGGCTGTCAGTTTCGGCTTTGACTTGGCGGCCTTTGGGCCGGCCAGGTTTTGGGTGTTCTTTGTGAATATCCGTTTCTGCGGGTGCTGCCGCTGGCGGTTTCGCCCTTACGGCGGGTCACTTTGGCAAACGCCCCAAAGTAACCAAAGGTCTGGGCCCCGGCGTTCGGCGCCTCGCTGTGGCTCGGCGTTCCTTCGTTCCGGGATTCATCCGGGGGCATCGCCTCCGGTTTGCTTCGCTGCACCTCCTCTCGATGTGTTTGGCTTCGCCAAACGGCGCTACGCGCCTACCCCCGGATGAATCCCTCCACTCAGCCTGCCGAAGGGGCCGGCACGTCAAAAGCGGTACTTGAGCTAACGCTCATCGTGTTGAGTGGTGAGGAGCAGGGTGGTGGTGGTGGTG